>CAXSEU010000016.1:4340-16921 GCA_964236485.1 uncultured Lichenihabitans sp.
CCCGGCCATGACGACCTCGACGAGCGCCTGCCGGTCCCGGCGCCGCTTCGGCTGCGGCTTGCACCCGCAATGGACCCGCATCAGCCCTCCGCTGGCGCGGCTGTAGCCCAGCACATCGTCGAGCGTGGTCAAGAGATGGTGGATCGTGATGCTGGCCCCGACGCCTTGGCCCTGCGCCTTCACCCAATCCACCGCCGCACGGCTGGTGACGTGCTCCACCGTCAGCCGCAGCGCCGGAAAGCGATGGCGGATGCGATCGAGGACGTCCGTGAAGGCTGCTTCCTTGTCGAGGCCCTCGACCTCGTCGGACGGATGTTCGCCGTGGAACTGTACGATCGTGCCGACCGCTTCGGCGGCTTCGAGCGCCAGATAGATCTTTGCGTAGTCCCGTACCCCATTGCCCGAATGGGTGGTCACCATGAAGGGATAGACCTTGCCGACCTTCACCCCGAGGAGAGAAGCCTCGCGCACCGTGGCGCCGGTGGTCCCCTCGGTGATCTGGATGGTCGGCACGATCTCCAGCGTCGAGGCCGGGTCGCACCGTGCGGCCCGGGCCGCGATCCTCTCCCGATAGGCCAGGGCTTCGGCGCCGGTCAATACCGGCGGGCTGATGTTGGGTTCGGCCACGATGCGCCGCCGCCAGCCCGAAGCCAGGAACACCGGCACCAGGGCCTCCATCAGCGGGCCGTCGCGAAAATGAGCATGCCAGTTGTCGGGGGCACGGAGCGTCAGGGCTCCGCCGTCGCGGTCGATCTTCATGCCGCGGCCTGCGCCCTGACTATGGCGTGGCGGGCTTGCCCGAGATCCCGCCGCACGATGGCGGTCGGCTTCCAGGGCGCGCGGAGGTGAATGGCGCCGAACGACACGGCCTCCGCGCCGAGCGCGCGAACCTTGGCGAGGTCATCATAGTTCATGATGCCGGGCGCGATGACCGGCAGCGTGCCGTCGGCCGCGATCTCCCCGACGGCGCGCCAATTGAGCGCCTGGGCGGGCCGCCCGGAGACGCCGCCCCCGCCGCCGCCGACGCGCCGCTCGAGGCGCCCGAGTGGACTGGGTCGGCCAGGATAGACCTGTTCCCAGGGCACGGAATTCAGGCCCACGGCCTGCGCGACCCGCTGCAAGCCGCGGGCGACGGCCCGGTAGTCCTGGGCGGCCGAAAGCTTGACGATGACCGGGTGGCGCGACACCGCCGCCACGGCTTCGACGCCGCGCACCACCGTCTCCGTCGGCGGCGGGGCATGGCCCGAATTGGGACAGGAGGGGTTCACCTCCAGCCCCACGAGATCGAAACGGTTCAGCATGCCGGCCATGTCGGCGAGTTCGGCAGCGTCGCCGAAGATCGAGGCGACGGTCGCCACGCGGGAATAATCGAGCGTCGGTCCGACGTCACGGCACCACCAATCGATGCCCGGGTTGGTCAGGCCGACCTTGTTGACCGAGCCGCCCGGCACGGGCCGAACGCAGGCCCAGGGGGCGTACCAGCGCAGGTTGCCGACACGCGGATGCCGGGTCAGGGTCTTCAGCACCACGGTGAAGAGGTCGGGCCGGATGAGCCCGGCCCGGACCAGCGGCTTCTCCCAGGGCCATCCCCTGCCGTCGAAGGCCAGGGAGCCGCTGGCGACGACATAGTCGAGGCGATGACCATTGGACAACGTGATCACCACCACCTCCCGGGTCCAGGCTGCGCCTGCCGTCTTAAGGCGCTCGGGCCCGGAGATCCAGATCGCCGATGGTCCAACACCTGTTGACGCGTCACGTCCTCAGCGTCGCCACCCAGTCGAACGCAGGTCGGTCACTGCAAGGCTCGGGCGATGTCGCTCCAGCCCGCGATCGCGTGCTCCAGGCCTTCGGAATAGGCTCCGCCAAGGTGACACGCCGATCGCGTATAGGTGGTGACGACGAACCAGACCGCTGCCAGAAAAACGAGACGGTTCAAGATAAAGGAGGTTGCCCACTTCAACATCAGCAATCACCGGATGGTCTGGACAAGCGGAGAATCTTAGGCAGGTTCGCTCAACTGGGCGACACGCCTGGCGAGGGCGACACGCTCCGTTTCGAGCTTCCTGATCCTCCCGGCGGTCTCGATCGAAACGACCGTTCCCCGTTCGGACGGCAGGAACACGACACCCGCCTCGTTGTCCTCCCGCCAGACAACTCGGGCGCGGCGACTTTCCCCCTTTTTCGGGATCATGACGTCAAGCTCGCCCGGGATCGTCGCCGTGTCGGCGAACACGATCTTGGCGCCACGCCCGGAGAAGTTTCGCACCAGACAATCCATCGTCGAGCGGCGATCGTTGAAGGCCACCTGCCCGCCGAGATAGGTGCGGTCTCTATGAACCTCGCGGCGCTCTTGCATGATTGAATCCCTGATTGGCACAACGGACACCCGCCTCCACCACCGAAGCAAGAGATCGGCCAAGCCATCGAAGTGCGGCCCCGGCCCCGATCCTCCCCACAACAGGGAAGGTTGGTCGACCGAAGGCCGGGACGAGAGGGGAAGCTTCGTCGGCCCCAAAACCTCTGCTCGTCAGGCTTTGCCCGACACCCTCCCGCCCCCGCGGAGCGACAGGAGGAAGGCCGCGATACGGTCGCAGGCCTCGGCCAGTTCCGCCTCATGGGTCGCGAAGGAGATGCGGACGAACCCCGCCGAGGAGGTGCCGAACGCCGAAGCGTCGAGCACCGAGACGCCCGTGGCACGAAACAAGGCCCAGGCAAAATCGAGCGAGGAAAGGCCGGTCGCCCGGACGTCCATCAGGACGAACATGCCGGCGTCGGGTCGCAACACGGAAACGCCGGGACATGCGGAGAGCCGCCGAGCCACGAGGTCCCGGCGAACGCGATAGACCTCGCGCATCTCCCGCGTCACCGCGTCATAATCCTCGATCGCCGCGATGGCCGCCTCCTGGATGAAGCCCGGCAGGCCATAGAACATGGCGAGCGCCAGGCGCTCCATATGGTCGATCAGGGGCCGGCAGCCGACAACCCAGCCGAGGCGCCACCCCGTCATGGCGTGGGACTTCGACAGGCTGCCGACCGTGACGGTGCGCTCCGCCATGCCGGGCAGCGCCGCCATCGAGAGATGTTCGCCTTCGAACACCAGGGCTTCGTAGACTTCGTCGACCACCACCCAGAGGTCATGGGAGATCGCGATGGCCGCGATGGCATCGAGCTCCGCCCGCGACATCACCATGCCGGTCGGGTTGCTCGGGGTGGCGAAGGCGATCGCCTTGGTGCGCGGCGTGATGGCGCGTCTCACGAGATCGGGGTCGAGCCGGAAACCCGCGGCACCGAGCGGCACGGGCACGAGCTTGGCGCCGACGGCTTGGAACGTCGCCTCATAGGTGACGTACATGGGCTCGAGCACGATGACCTCGTCGCCCGGCTCGAACAGGCACAGCGAGGTGGCGAAGAGGCCGTTCTGCGCGCCCGCCACCACCATGACGTTGCGGGCCTCGACCGCGCGGCCGGAGCGGCGCCCCTGCAGATCCGCGATGGCACCGCGCAGCGCCGGCCGGCCCGCCACCTCGGTGTAATGGGTGTCCCCGGCTTCGAGCGCCGTGATGGCGCGCCGGACGATGGGGTCCGGCGTGGCGAAGTCGGGGTCGCCGATGCTGAGCACGATGACGTCCTCGCCCCTGCGGCGCGCTTCCTGGGCGGCGGCGTGAATGTCCCATGCCGCGACGCCGGCCCCCTGGACACGTTCGATCAGCGTTGAAAATCTCATGCCGCCATCCCTAGAGCACGTTCTTGCCGCCTCGGTATCCGTTTCTGCTAGGAAAAGCAGCAATCTCCGCGGAGCTTCTTCAGCCCATGTTCCTCGACCAGCGTTCCGGTCCCCCGAGGGATTTCATCGGCTACGGCCGGCACCCGCCGCGCGTCACCTGGCCGGACGGCAAGCTCGTCGCCGTCAACCTCGTGGTCTGCTACGAGGAAGGCGCCGAATATTCGCTCCACGAGGGCGACGGACGCAGCGACGGCTGGGGCGAATACGCGCTCTCGGCGCCCGAAGGCGTCCGCGATCTCGGCACCGAGACCCATTTCGAATATGGCAGCCGCGTCGGCGTCTGGCGTATCGCGAGGCTGCTGGAACGGCACGGCGTCAAGGCCACGATTTCAGGCTGCGCCGAGGCGCTGCGCCGGAACCCGGAGGTCGCCGCATGGCTGCGCGAGTCGGGCCATGACCTCCTCGGTCACGGGCTGCGCTGGACCGAGCAATGGACGCAAAGCCGCGACGAAGAGCGCGACCACCTGCGTCGCGCCGTCGCCCTCTTCGAGGAACTCGTAGGCTGGCGTCCGATCGGCTGGAACAGCCGCTCCTTCCCCAGCGTGAACACCCGCGACCTGCTCGTCCAGGAAGGCGGTTTCCTCTATGATTCCGATCCGTGCAACGACGACCTGCCCTATTTCGTGCCGAGCGGGTCCGGCCGGCTGCTGATCGTACCCTACTCCAAGACGCTGAACGACAGCCGCTATCTGATGAGCCCGGGCTACGTGACGCCGCGGGACTTCGTCGACAACGTGAAGACTTATCTCGATTACCTGATCGCAGAGGCGCGACACGAGGGCGGGCGGATGATGACCGTCGCGGTCCACGCCCGTTGGAGCGGCCAGCCCAGCCGGGCCGCGGCGCTCGAAGGCGTGATCGAGACCGTGCTGTCCCGTCCCGAAGCCTGTTTCATGCGCCGCGACGACATCGCCCAGTTTTGGGCCAGGACGTTTCCGAAGGGCGGCCCTGGCGTCGAGCCCGCCGGTCGCGATTGACGGCCGGGCGGCCGATGCCGCAAGACAGGCCGATGAACGACCCCGTCCTCAGCCTCTCCGTCGTCGTGGCGCGTGAAAACCCGGCCGACGCGCCGCATGTGGAACGGCTGGTCGAGCGGGCGTTCGGGCCGGGGCGCTTCGCGCGGACCGCCTACCGGCTGCGGGAGGGCGCGCCGCCCGATCCCGACCTCTGTTTCGTCGCGCGCGTGTCGACGCTGCTGGTCGGCTCGAACCGCATGACCCCGGTGCTCTGCGGCACGGTGCCGGCGCTGCTGCTCGGACCCTTGACGGTCGACCCCGCCTTCCAGGATCGCGGCATCGCGGCAGCGCTCGTGACCGCGACCCTCGAGGCGGCCCGGGCCGCCGGCCACGGCCTCGTCATTCTGGTCGGCGACGAGCCCTATTACGGCCGCTTCGGCTTCGGCCGCGTGCCACCGGGTCGGCTCACGCTGCCGGGGCCGGTCGACACCGCCCGCCTGCTCTTCCACGAACTCGTTCCGGGCGCCTTCGCTGCGGCGTCAGGCGCCGTGACGGCGGGACTTTAGCCGCCTTCACGGCGCCTCGGCTTAACGTCCCGTCCGGCGCGGGGCAAAAAGCCGGCCCTCGACCATCCACGCCAGCACCGAACTGCCGAGCAGGGCCAGAAGCCCGATGAACCCGATGGCGAGCGGCAGAACCCCGACGCCGCGCACGACGCTGCTGTCGGTTCGCCGGAGGCCGATGTAGTCCCCGCCGGCATAGCTCGACGCCTCGTGCATCGCGACGAGGCGCGGCATGGCGATCTCGTCGCCCCGGCCGGTGCCGATGCGCCGCACCGAGCCGCCCGTCGCCTCCGCCAAAGGGCGCAGCTTGTCCGTGGTTGATACCACGTCCTGGAACTCGCGCGGGTTCTCGGGGCCCACATTGATCAGCACCGACAAGGTGCCGTCGGTCAGTCGGTAGAGACCAAGCTCCTCGGCACGCGCCGAGCCGCGCCACAGCCCGGGATCGCCGGCCGTCAGGGCGACACTGGTTTGCGC
Source organism: uncultured Lichenihabitans sp. (assembly GCA_964236485.1). Taxonomy (GTDB): domain Bacteria; phylum Pseudomonadota; class Alphaproteobacteria; order Rhizobiales; family Beijerinckiaceae; genus Lichenihabitans. Next base: position 10,121 of record CAXSEU010000016.1, read on the forward strand.
TCCCGAAGGCGCCGTGACGGTGACCGGCGCGGTGTCGCCCTTGACACTCTGCTTCTCGATGGCGATGTCGCGACCGTGCACCGAGGCCCGCAGCGCCTCCTCTTCGAGGTCGGGCTCCTTCATCAGCCAATGGGCGAGGCGGCGCGTCAGGTCGAGATAGGGCCCGCCGTTCTCGAAGCCCCGCGCCCAGAGCCAGATCTGGTCCGACAGCATCAGCGCCACGCGTCCCTTCTCTTCGCGCGACAACATCAGCAGGGGGCGGCTCTCCGCGCCCGCCATCACAGCCATCCCCTTCACGGGATCGCCGTCGACCTGCCGGAACCACTGGCTCCAGGCAGGCGGGGTCTGGTCGGCGCCCGGCAGTCCGCGCGTGACCGGATGTTTCAGGCCGTCCGCCGTGACGCTGGCCCGAAACGGCTCCTCGATGACGCGCCCGTCCGGCCGCACCGGCGACAGTGTCCCGAGGGGCGAGTAATAGAGCCCGTCCGGCCCGGAGAAATCCGGACCCACGGCCATCAGCAAAGCGCCGCCCTTGCGCACGTAGCGGGCGATGTTCTCGAAATAGGTGTAGGGCAGGATCGACTGGTTCGAATAGCGATCGAAGATGATGAGGTCGAAGTCGCCGATCTTGCTGCCGAAGAGCTCGCTCGTCGGGAAGGCGATCAGGGCGAGCTCGTTGATGGGCGTGCCGTCCTGCTTCTCGGGCGGACGCAGGATAGTGAAATGCACCAGATCGACGTTGGCGTCGGATTTGAGAATGTTGCGCCACATGCGCTCGCCCGCATGCGGTTCTCCCGAAACGAGGAGGACCTTCAGCTTGTCGCGAACGCCGTCGATGGTCACGACGGCCTTGTTGTTGAGGGGCGTGAGTTCGCCCGGTATGGTCGGGACATCGAGTTCGACGACGTTGGGACCCGGGTGGTCGATGCGGACCGGCACCTTCACGGTCGATCCGACCGACGCCTCCAGGTTGGCGATCTCGAGGCCGTCGCGCCGCACCGTCAGCGCGACCGGCTCTCCCCGGTCGCCGGTGTCGAGCACCCGGAGGCTGATCGTCTGGTCCTTGCCCACGATGCCGAAGCGCGGCGCTTCCAGAAGTTCGAGCCGGCGGTCGCGCTCGCCCTCGTGGCCGGTGACCAGCACCTGCAGCGGCGCCTTGAACCCGAGCTGGTCGACGCCCGACGGAATGTCGTGCACCACGCCATCGGTCACCATGACGACGCCGGCCAGGTGATCGGGAGGGATGTCGCTGAGCCCGGCGCTCAGGGCCGCGAAGAGCCGCGTGCCGTCGTTCTCGGCATCGGTTCGGCCGCCCTCGATGATTCGTGTCTCGACATTGCCGAGGGCTGGCAACGATTTCTCCAGCGCCGCGCGGGCGCGGGCGGTTTGCGCGGCGCGCTCGCCGATGGACTGGCTGGCGCTCTCGTCGAGGACCACGGCGACGATGTCCTTCAGGCCCTCGCGGTCTTCGCGCACGAAGGACGGGTCGGCCAGCGCCAGCAGGATCAGGGCCAGGGCCAGGGCGCGCAACAGCGTGCCGCGTGCCCCAGCCCGGAAGGCGAGGATGACGACGACGACGGCCGTCACGGCGAGCGCGGCCAGCGCCCAGACGGGAAGGAACGGCGCGAAGGACACCGACAGGCGCGTCATGGGTCAAAAGGCCTTCCGGGGGATGGAGGGGTGCGATGGTCCTGCCGGGCGGAGAGGAATTCGAGCCGGGGGCACGCCGCCATCAGTGCGCCAGCCGCTCGAGGAGGTCGTGGACATGGACCTGGTCGGCCTTGTAGTTGCCCGTCAGCGTGTAGATCACGAGGTTTATGCCGCCCCGGATGGCGAACTCGCGCTGCCGACTGCCGCCCGGCACCAGCGGATAGAGCGGCTCGCCCTCGGCATCCGTGGCCCAGCCCGCGGCAAGGTCGTTGGACGTGATGACGATGGGCGACACGCTGTCCCCCGACCGGGCGGGGCGATTGGCCTGGTCGGGCGGCGTCGGCGGAAGGGCCTCGATCCAGGTCTGGCCGGAGCTGTAGCGGCCGACGAAACCGTCGATGAGGTAGAAGGTCTTGGTGACGACGTGCACGCGCGGCACAGGCTCGAGTTCGGGGACGTCGACCCCGGCGAGCAGATGCTGCAACCAGAGCGCTTCGGCGGTCGGCGGGCCACCGGGCACGCTGCTCAAGGCATCGCGGGTGTCGAACAGGATGGTGCCGCCATTCTTCATGAAGGCCGCGATCCTGGCGGCGGTAGCCGGGGGCGGCTGGGGCGCCTCCGCGACGACCGGCCAGTAGAGCAAGGGATAGAAGGCGAGTTCGTCCCGGCCCGGATCCACCTCGACGGGATCGCCCGGGTCGAGCGAGGTGCGGCTCGCCAGCGCGCGGGACAGCGATGTCAGGCCGAGCCGGCTCGTCTCGTCGACCGAGGCGTCCCCGGTCGCCACGAAGGCGAGGCGCGTCGTCAAGGCAGCGTCCATGTCGCGCCTCGTCACGGCGTCGCCCGCGCGGACGGAAGGCGGCGCCGCGATCGAGCCGAGGAGACCGAGCAGCATGAGGGCGACGGCCGCCCGGCTGCCTCGAGGTCGAAGCCCACCGCCGAGCCACAGCGTCGCGAGCATGTCGGCCAGGAAGCCCAGGAAGGCAAGGCAGACGAGCCCCGCCCGCAGATCGACCGGTTGGGCGGCTTTGAGCGCCTGCCGGTCGAGCGCCAGCCCTGCCCAGTCTGCCGCAACGAGCCTGGCGTCCGGCCCAAGCGCGTTGACCGCCACCGCCGCATCGACGGGACCGTAGAGGCCCGGCGGGTGGTCGGCCGATCCGAGGCCTGTGAAACCCGCCGGAATGGGCTTCGTCGTGGCGGGCGGCGCACCCAGCACCCCGAAACCATCGAGAATCCGCGACGGCGCCAAGGTCGGCACCTCGGAGCCGACAGCCGCGCCGGCGGCTCCGGCGCTCGCCTGCGCCGCCGTTTCGCCACTCAACGCCACCACCCGCCGGAGCATATCGACGAAGAGCACCGACAAGGGCAGATTCGACCAGGCGGTATCGGCGGTCACGTGGAACAGCACGATCGTGCCCTTGCCGCGCCGGTCGGCGGTGACGAGAGGCGTGCCGTCCACGAGTTGCGCCCAGCTCTTGCCGACGAGCCCGGCGTCGGGCTCGGCCAGCACCTGGCGCGACACGGTGACGTCGTCCGCGACCGCAAGTCCGAAGAACGGGCTCGCACGGTCAAACGGCGCCAGGGGCTTCGGCTTGTCCCAAGACAAGGCACCACCGAAGGTGCGGCCGCCGCGCCGCAAGGTGACGGGCTCGAGGTCGTCGCCCGCGCCGGCGAGCCGCGACCCGGCGAAACGCAGCAGAAGCCCGCCCGCGTCGAGGAACTCGACCAGCCGATCATGGGCCGGGCCCGTCACCTGGCCGACGTCGGCCAGGACCAGCACGGAGGGCCTTTCGTCGAGCGCGGAGGAGATTGGGTCCGCCACACCGGGCCGGACCTCGCGGACATCGGCGAAGGGGGCCAGCGCCCGCGTGAGGAAGTAGGCGGGACTGAGCAGCGGCTGGGCCACGTCCGCCGTGGAACCGCTGACGATCTCGACGCGGCGCCGCTTCCACCGCCCGTCGAGGAGCGACACGGCGCCGGCCGAGGCTTCGTTTTCCACCGCGACGCGCGCGATCTGGTTGCGCAGTTCCACCGGCAGGTCGAACCGCGCGTCCGCCGCGTTGGCGGCGCCGAAATCGAACGGTGCCGTGCCGACCGGCAAACCCTTCTGGTCGAAGGCTCCCACGAGGCCGCGGTCGGCGGCGCCGGGGTCCGCCCGCACGAGGTGAACGTTCAAGCTGTCCGACCGGTTGTCCGATCCGGCGATGCCTACGGGCGTGCTGGGACCGGTGATGACGCTTGGCGCATGGCGAAGACCCGCCCCCGCCAGAGCCTCCGCGAAGGACCGGCTGCCGCCGTTCTCCAGCCCGTCCGCGATCCACACCACGTCAGCGTCCGCATAAGCGCGAACGAAGGAGAGGACGGCACCCCGGGTGGATGACCGTTCCGGCAGGTAGGGAACGGGCTTCGATGCACGCAGCCGTTCCGTCGCCTCGAGCGCCGTCCCGGGCACGATTTCGCGTGAGCCCTCCGACATCGTGGCGACCGCGGCGGGCCGTCCACCCCGTCCCGCCTCGGTCAGCCGTTCCGTCGCGGCCGCGATGCGGGTGTCCCAGGATGGCGCCGACGCGAAGCCGTCGTCGAGCACGACGAGCAGCGGTCCCTTGCCCGCGAGTGTCGCGGCTGGAGGATTCCAGAGCGGCCCGGCCATGGCGAGGATGATGAGGGCCGCCACGAGCAGGCGCAGCAGCAGCAGCCAGGGCGGCATGCGGGCCGGCGTCGCCTCCCTGTTCCGCGCGTCGAGGATGAGCCGGAGCGGCGGAAACGGGATCCGCCGCGGCCGCGGCGGGGTCGCGCGCAAGAGGAAGTACAGCGCCGGGAGAAGCGCCAGGGCGCCGAGCGCCAGCGGAACCGTGAAGGCGAGGGGCAGCCCGAGCATCGTCAATGTGCTCCGCCGTCACCGAAGGCCCGGCTCGGGCTCCCGCCATCGGCGCTCAGGATCGCCAGGCGCAGCAGGGCTTCGGAGGCGGGCCTGTCGGTGCGATGCACCCCGAAGCTCCAGCCGAGCTGGCGGCAAGCCGTCAAGAGGGCGTCGCGGTGGGCGCCCAGTCGCTCGAGATAGGTCTGCCGCAACGACGACGCCTCGCCCAGGCGAAGCCGCGCCGTGCTGTCGGGGTCGGCGAATTCGACGTGGCCACCGAAGGGAAAGCTCTCCTCCACCGGATCCGCTATGGCGATCACGTGTCCCCGGGCGCCATCGGCCGAGAGCGCCCGGAGGGTCGAGGCGAAGTCGTCCGCGTCGCAGAGCCAGTCGCCGATCAGAATGCCCCGCGAGCGCGGCGACAGGGACGCCCCCTGCGGCAGTTCCGTGCTCGCGGCCTCGGCCGAGCGGATCAACGCCTCGGCCATGAGCTCGACGATCCTTCGTGACGCCATCGGACGCGTGAGGCCGAGAAGACCGACGCGCTCGCCGCCGCGCACCAGAAGGTCCGCCGCCGCGAGGCCGAGAACCAGGGCGCGGTCGAGCTTCGATTGCAGCGCCAAATCCGACCTGAAGGCCATCGAGGGCGAGCGGTCGATCCAGACCCACAGGGTCTGGGCGGCTTCCCATTCGCGCTCGCGGATATAGGTGCGGTCGTCGCGGGCGGACCGGCGCCAGTCGATGCGGCTGACCGCTTCGCCGGCGACGAAAGGCCGGAACTGCCAGAAGGCCTCGCCGACCCCGGCGCGGCGCCGCCCGTGGACGCCGTGCATGACGCTCGAGGCGACCTCGCGCGCCGAAACGCAGATGTCCGGCAGACGGCCGGCCAAGGCCAGGGCGTCGCGCGCATGGGCGTGCCCGACGATGCGTTCCGCTTCAGGAAGGAGGCGCGCCCCGCTCATCGTCAGCCGATCTTCGCCACCAGCCGCCCGACCAGACCGGCGACCGTCTCGCCATCCGCCCGAGCCGCGAAGGTCAGCGCCATGCGGTGCTTCAAGACCGGCAGCGCCAGGGCCGCGACATCGTCCTTCGAGGGGGACACGCGCCCGTCGATCAGCGCCCGCGCCCTCGAGGCCAGCATCAGCGCCTGGGCGGCGCGCGGGCCGGGTCCCCAGGCGATGTGCTTCGTCACGGCGGCGTCGCCCTCGCCGGGCCGCGCCGACCTGACGAGATCGAGGATGGCCTCGACGACGGAGTCACCGACCGGAAGCCGCCGCACCAGCCGTTGGGTGGCGATGAGATCCTCGACCGCCATGGCAGGCCTCGGCACCGCCTGATGATCGCCCGTGGTGTCGATGAGGACGCGTTTTTCGGCCGCGCGGTCCGGGTAGTGAACGTCGATCTGCATCAGGAAACGATCGAGCTGCGCCTCGGGAAGCGGATAGGTGCCTTCCTGCTCGATCGGATTCTGCGTCGCCAGGACGTGGAAGGGCCGCGGCAGATCGAAGCGCTCCCCGGCCACGGTGACGTGCTGCTCCTGCATGGCCTGCAGCAGGGCCGATTGGGTACGCGGGCTGGCGCGATTGATCTCGTCGGCCATGAGCAATTGCGCGAAGATCGGTCCCTTGACGAATCGGAAGGCCCTGCGGCGATCCGCCCCCTCCTCCAGCACCTCCGAACCGATGATATCGGCCGGCATGAGGTCGGGCGTGAACTGCACGCGCCGGGCGTCGAGGCCGAGCACGATGCCGAGGGTGTCGACGAGCCGGGTCTTGGCCAGGCCCGGCACGCCCACCAGCACCGCGTGGCCGCCCGACAGGATGGAGACGAGGACGTCCTCGACCACCTTTTCCTGTCCGAAGATCACCTCCGCGATGGCGGCGCGAGCCGCCGCGAGCCGCTCCAGCGCCTGATCGGCGGCCAGAACCGCATGGTCATCGAGGGACAGAACGCTATGATCCTGGGCGACGGTCATGCAGCATTCCTCGGCGGGCGGACGCGGCGGTCCGGCGCGGCCCCGCCGGGAAACCCGGCCAAGAGGCCCGGTCGGTGGAGACGGTGCGAGGATCGGGCCCAGCCCTGGCAGGATGACGGTCCGTCCGCGTCTTGTCGATACGCGTTGTCGTCGCGCGGGTTTAAGGTCATGCGAAACGCAATGGTGCTCGATGATGGCGAAAGAAAGTAGCGGCGCGGCGCAGAACGGCTCTGCCTTGGACACCTTGATCACAGAACTTACGATCAAAACCAAAACATCAACAAAAAAAACCCCACCAATTCATCTATAGAACCCA
>CAXSEU010000017.1:0-9946 GCA_964236485.1 uncultured Lichenihabitans sp.
TCGTTCCGGTCTCCTAACGGCGATGTCATCACCGACGCCCGCGAAATCGCCCGGATCAAGAAACTTGCCATTCCGCCCGCCTATAGCGAGGTGTGGATCTGCCCCCGCGCCGACGGACACATCCAGGCCACCGGCCGCGATGCCAAGGGCCGCAAGCAATACCGCTACCACCCCGCGTTCCGGGAGATCCGCGACAGCGTCAAATACGAACATGTGACGACCTTCGCTGGCCAGTTGCCTCATATCCGCGCCACCTGCCGGAAACACATGGCGCTGCGCGGCCTGCCGCGCGAAAAGGTCTTGGCCACCATCGTGATGCTGCTCGAAACCACCCTGATCCGGGTCGGCAACGAGGATTATGCGCGGCAGAACAAATCCTATGGGTTGACGACGCTGCGCAACCCGCATGTCGATGTCGAAGGCGGGGAATTGCGCTTCGAATTCAAGGGCAAGAGCAGCAAGATGTGGAAGCTCAAGGTCCGCGACCGGCGCATTGCCAGAATAGTGAAGGCGTGTCAGGACCTGCCGGGCCAGCATCTGTTCCAGTATCTCGACCACGACGGCACGCGCCACGACGTTTCCTCGGGGGACGTCAATGACTATCTGCGCGAGATCACCGGGCAGGACGTTACGGCCAAGGACTTCCGCACCTGGGCCGGTACGGTTCTGGCGGCGCTGGCGCTGAGCGAGTTCGGCTCCATCGACAGCGAGGCCAAGGCCAAGAAGAACGTGCGTGCCGCCATCGAGCGCGTTTCGTCCCGTCTCGGCAACACGGCTACGATCTGCCGCAAGTGCTATGTCCACCCTGAAGTGCTGAATTCCTATCTTTCGGGCGACCTTCTGCTTGAGATCAAGGAGGAGGTGGACGCTGAACTGCGCGAGAACCTGCCGCATCTGCGCCCGGAAGAGGCGGCCGTGCTTGCCTTGCTGGAACGGCGCCTGCAGCGGGAGATCGGCGCCCGCGGGCACTGACGTAGCCAGCGTGGGTCATGCTGTTGCGGACATACGCCAGCTTGAAAGGCGAGCAGGTTCGCAAGCTTGCGTGGAAGCTCCGCTTCCAGAACAGCCCCACGTGCTCCGGGAGCACAATCGGGGTCGACCCCGGTGGCTGCGCCGCCTAGAAGGGGCGTATGAAATTCCTCGACGAAGCCAGGGTGATGATCAGGTCCGGGAATGGGGGCGCCGGCTGCGTCTCGTTCCGGCGTGAGAAGTTCATCGAGTTCGGCGGCCCCGATGGGGGCGACGGCGGCAAGGGCGGTGATGTCGTCGTCGAATGCGTCGACGGCCTCAATACCTTGATCGACTATCGCTACCAGCAGCACGTCAAGGCCAGGACCGGCATGCATGGCAGCGGGCGCAACCGAGCCGGTGCCAAAGGTGCGGATGCCGTCATGAAGGTGCCGGCCGGAACGCAGATCTTTGATGAGGACGGCGAGACGCTGATCGGCGATTTTACCGGGGTCGGCCAAACGATGGTCCTTGCCAAGGGCGGCAACGGTGGTTTCGGCAACGCTTATTTCACGACGTCGGTCAACCGGTCGCCGCGCCGCGCCAACCCCGGGCTTGAGGGGATCGAACGGACCGTCATCCTGCGCCTGAAGCTCATCGCAGACGCGGGGCTGCTCGGTCTCCCGAATGCCGGGAAATCGACGTTCTTGGCCGCCACCTCGGCCGCCAAGCCCAAGATCGCGGATTATCCCTTCACCACGCTGAAGCCCGGTCTCGGGGTGGTGCGGGTTGGCGAGCGGGAGTTCGTGCTTGCCGACATCCCGGGCCTGATCGAGGGCGCGCACGAGGGGCTGGGGCTCGGCGACCGTTTTCTGGGACACGTCGAGCGCTGCAACGTGCTGCTGCATCTCGTCGATGCCACCGGCGAGCACGCCGGCAAGGCTTACAAGACCATCCGCAAGGAACTCGACGCCTATGGTGCGGGGCTCGTGGACAAGCCCGAGATCGTCGCTCTGTCCAAGATCGATGCGGTCGACCCCGAAACCCTCAAGACCCAGGCGGCGCGGTTGAAGCGGGCCGCCAAGCGAACGCCCTTGATGGTGTCCGCGGTGAGCGGGGCGGGGATGAGCGAGCTTCTGGGAAGGCTGCTCTCGCGGATCGATGCCTACCGCAGGCAAGCCGCCGAGGTCGAAGCCGTGCCCGCGTGGCGTCCCTGAACGGACTCTTCTTATTTCGGCGCCTCCTGCGTCTGCTTCTTCTTGTTGGCGTTGTGGTGACCGACCGCGCAACCGGCGGCAGCTCCAACCCCGCCATGGCCCACGAGGTGACCAGCGATGCCGCCCACGATGGCGCCGGTGACGCAGCCCGCCTCGGCGGTGGCGACGGAGCCGAGAAGCGATATCGTGGCGGCGGCGATGATGATGGAACGCATGGGGCTCTCCTGGAACGGCGGCTGTCAACGCGGCAAGCTCACAACGGTTCGACGATAAGCCCCACATTCGTGTGTCCATTCAAGACGTGCCTTCCCGTCGGGGCCCAAAAATCATACGAATCGTTGCGCCAAACGAGCATGTCGCTTTAAGCGAATGCCCAAGGATCGGCCGCAACGAGGCTCGCGGAGGAGACGACCATGTCACACGAGATGAACCCGGCGGACGCACAGGCCCCGACGAAGCGCAAGCTCCGCTCGCAATTGTGGTTCGACAATCCCGCGAATCCCGGGATGACGGCCCTCTACATCGAGCGATACCTCAATTTCGGCCTCACCCCGGGCGAGTTGCGGTCCGGCAAACCCATCATCGGCATCGCTCAGACCGGCAACGATCTCAGCCCGTGCAACCGGCACCATCTCGAACTCGCCAAGCGGGTGCGCGACGGCATCCTGGCCATGGGCGGCGTGCCCATGGAATTTCCGGTCCATCCGATCCAGGAAACCGGCAAGCGTCCCACGGCGGCGCTCGACCGCAACCTTGCCTACCTGGGCCTCGTCGAGACGCTCTATGGCTATCCCCTCGACGGCGTGGTGCTGACGACGGGATGCGACAAGACCACGCCGGCCTGCATCATGGCGGCCGCCACCGTGAACATCCCGGCCATCGTGCTTTGCGGCGGGCCGATGCTGAACGGCTGGCACAACGGGGAGCGCACGGGATCGGGAACGGTCGTCTGGAAGAGCCGCGACGAACTCGCGGCCGGCAAGATCGACTACGAGGAGTTCATGGAGCTCGTGACCTCCTCGGCGCCCTCTGTCGGCCATTGCAACACCATGGGCACCGCCTCGACCATGAACGCGCTCGCCGAGGCGCTCGGCATGACGCTGCCGGGCTGCGCCGCCATTCCGGCACCCTACCGGGAGCGCGGGCAGATCGCCTACGAAACCGGCCGGCGCATCGTCGACATGGTCTGGGCCGACCTCAAACCCTCGGACATCATCACCCGCCAGGCGCTCGAGAACGCCATCGTGGTCAACAGCGCCATCGGCGGGTCGACCAACGCGACGATCCACATCAACGCCATCGCGCGCCATATCGGGGTGCCGCTGATGATCGAGGATTGGGAGACGGTCGGGCACGACGTGCCGCTGCTGGTCAACATGCAGCCCGCCGGAAAATACCTCGGCGAGGAGTTCCATCGGGCCGGCGGCGTGCCGGCCGTGGTCAACCAGTTGATGAAGCGCAAGCTCATCCACGAGGAGGCGCTGACGGTGAACGGCCGCGCCTTCGGCGACAACAACCGCAACCGTCAGACGATCGACCATGACGTCATCACGCCCATCGAGACACCGATGCGCGAGGAAGCCGGCTTCATCGTCCTGAAGGGCAACCTCTTCGACAACGCCGTGATGAAGACGAGCGTCATCTCGGAGGAGTTCCGGCAGCGCTACCTCGTCAACCCGGCCGACCCGGATGCCTTCGAGGGCCGGGCCATCGTGTTCGAGGGGCCGGAGGACTACCACCACAGGATCGACGACCCCGCCCTCGAGATCGACGAGCATTGCCTGCTGTTCATCCGGGGCACGGGGCCGATCGGCTACCCGGGGGGCGCCGAGGTGGTCAACATGCAGCCGCCGGCGGCCCTCATCAAGCGCGGCATCCATTCGCTTCCCTGCATCGGCGATGGCAGGCAGTCCGGCACCTCGGCCTCGCCCTCAATCCTCAACGCTTCGCCCGAGGCGGCGGCCGGCGGCGGCCTCGCGTTGCTCAAGACGGGCGACCGGGTCCGGATCGACCTCCGGCAGCGAAGCGCCAACATCATGATCACGGACGCGGAACTGCATACGCGCCGCGCCGCGCTCCAGGGCCACGGCGGCTTCAAATATGCCGGCAACCAGACCCCTTGGCAGGAGATCCAGCGCTCGATGGTGGATCAGTTCGACGAGGGAATGGTGCTGAAGCCGGCCGTCAAGTATCAGCGCGTCGCCCAAAGCATGGGCGTGCCGCGCGACAACCACTAGGTAGCGCCAAGCCGCGCCCGCCATCGAGGATCGGTTGGGGCGTCTGGCCCGCGGTTGCGCCGGTCCGTACGCTTGTCCCCGCCTCGCATCGATCGCGGCGGAGCAATGGGTCGACAGGTTCGGCGGAAGGCTTGGCGCGGTTACGCCTGCTGTTACCAAATGCGAGTGACGATCCCGTCGAACGCTTTGTCGATCGAGACGAGTGGCAATGCATGCCTGATCGCCGTAGCGGCGATCAGGCGATCGAAAGGATCTCGATGCATCCACTGCAACGTGGCGGCTCGCACGCTGATGTCGCCGTCTATCGGCAAGATTTCCGTCCTCTGCAGATAAGCCAAGGCGAGAAGGTTCTCTGCGAAAGGCCGCATCTCATCCCACTTGCCCAATCGCACCTTCTGCAGGATTTCATAGAAGGAGATTGAGCAGAGGCACACCCGGTTCGCCTCCCGTATCGCCTTTCGGGCGGTCCAGTGAGTTGATCCTTTCCCTAAAGGGCCCAGGCAAAAATATGCGTATCGATGAGGATCGATTTCACGGCTCGCCCTGTCCCTCCCACAGGGCTAGGTCTTCCTCACTCATAGGTTCGAGGAAATCGGGGATAGGCCCCTTAAGCTTATCCGCCATGACGCCAAATTTGAATTCACTTCTCGTCCCCACCGGCACCAGCTTCACCACCGGCTTGTCGCCGCGCGCGATCACCACCTCTTCACCTCGGAGTGCGGCCTCGATGAGCTTCGACAGGTTGGTCTTGGCGGCATGGATGGTGACTTGCATGACCGAAGCTCCGGTTGCTAGGCTAGGTTAGCTAAGCATGCTGATGGCAGCAAGGGAGAGACGGCCATGAGCGCCTCGGCTTCAAATCGGCCGCTCGGCTCGCCGGTCGAAGGCGGTGCGGCTCGGCGACCGGAGCGCGTCACGCTCCACGGTCGCGTCGTCGATCTCGTGCCGCTCGACGCCGCCCATGCCGACGATCTTTTCGTGGTCGTGGGCGGGGAGGGGAACGCCTGGGCCTGGGACTATATGCCGGACGGGCCCTTCGCCGAAGGGCAAGCCTTCCGCGACCACGTCGCCCGCAAGGCTCTTTCGGAGGATCCTCTCTTCTACGCCATCGTGGACGAGGCGAACGGCAAGGCGATCGGCCATGCGACCCTGATGCGGATCGACACGTCCAATCGCGTGATCGAGATCGGCAACATCATGTTTTCACCGGCGATGCAGCGTACGGCGGGTGCGAGCGAGAGCATGTACCTGTTCGCGCGCTATGTCTTCGACGACCTCGGCTATCGGCGTTATGAGTGGAAATGCAACGCGCTGAACGCGCCTTCGCGGGCGGCCGCTGCGAGATTGGGCTTCACCTTCGAGGGCGTGTTCCGCCAGCACATGATCGTCAAGGGGCGCAACCGGGACACGGCCTGGTTCTCGATGCTCGACACCGAATGGCCGGCGATCCGTCGCGGCTTCGAGTTGTGGCTGTCGCCGGACAATTTCGACGCCGGCGGGCGGCAACGCCGATCCCTGGCGGATCTGCGCCGGCAGGGGTGAAGGCCGGTTTGACAACGTCTCGCGCCGCTTCTACGCCTCCGCCGAGATCACGAAGCATGAGGGCAGGATGACGGGACGACTGGCCGGCAAGACGGCCTTTCTGACGGCTGCGGCCCAGGGCATCGGCCGCGCCACGGCGGAGGCATTCGTCCAGGAAGGCGCCAGGGTCATCGCGACCGATCTCGATCCCGCCAAGCTGGCGGACCTCGACGGAGCCGATTGCCGGCCGCTCGATGTCCGCTCGACCGAGGCTGTCGACGCCATGGCTAGAAACGTCGGCCCGATCGACATCCTGTTCAACTGCGCCGGCTTCGTCCACCACGGCAGCGTGCTCGACTGTTCGGAGGCGGACTGGGATTTCTCCTTCGACCTCAACGTCAAATCCATGCACCGGACCATCAAGGCCTTTCTGCCCGGCATGCTGGAAAAGGGCGCAGGCTCGGTCGTCAACATCGCCTCGGGCGCCTCATCGGTTCGGGGCATCCCCAACCGCTACGTCTATGGGGCCAGCAAGGCGGCCGTGATCGGCCTCTCCAAGGCGGTCGCGGCCGATTTCATCAAGCGCGGCATCCGCTGCAACGCCATCTGCCCCGGCACCATCGAGAGCCCCTCGCTCGAGGATCGCATCGATACGCTGGCCCGCGCCACCAACCAGGGCCGCGATGCCGTGCAGCAGGCCTTCATCGACCGCCAGCCGATGGGTCGGCTCGGCACGGCGCGCGAGATCGCCATGCTGGCCGTCTATCTGGCCTCCGACGAGTCGAGCTACACCACCGGGACCATCCACTTGGCCGACGGCGGGTTTTCGCTCTGAGCGTTGAGGCAAGGTCCATGAGCATGGCGGGTTCCACGTCATCCGCGACCGACTCGCTCACCCGTGCCGTGGTGCCGATCGATGCCGGCGCCCACGTGACCGCGGCGGCCTTCCTGGGGCGGGAGCCGGTCCTGGCGCTGGGGGACGGGACGATCCTGTTTCCGGAAGCCGAGGACCGTCGCGTCGCGGCCCATCCCGATGGCGCCATCCTGGTGGCGCGGAGCGATGGGAACAGCATCGTGACCGGCGGGGATGACGGTCGGATCGTGGCGACGCGCTCCGATGGAACGACGACGACGATCGGCGAGGAGCAGACCGGCTGGATCGACGCGCTGGCCCTGCATCCGAGCGGCGCCCTCGCCTGGGCGGCGGGCAAGACCGTGCGGGCCCGAACCGCCAACGGCGAGGTGAAGACCACCACCGCCGGCACGTCCGCGCGCGGGCTGGCTTTCGCCCCGAAGGGCTACCGGTTGGCATTCTCGCACTACAATGGCGCGTCGCTCTGGTTCCCGAACAGCAGCGCTGCGCCGGGGGTGCTGAGCTGGAAGGGATCGCACATCGACGTCACGGTCTCGCCCGATGGGCGCTTCCTGGTCACCAGCATGCAGGAGAATTCCATGCACGGCTGGCGGATCGCCGACGGCAAGCACATGCGCATGTCGGGCTATCCGGCAAAGCCCCGCTCGCTGTCGTGGTCATCCGATGGTCATTGGCTGGCGACCTCGGGCGCCGATGCCTGTGTGGTCTGGCCGTTCGAGAGCAAGGATGGCCCGATGGGCAAGAGTCCCCGCGAATGCGGCGTGCGGCCGGCGCGCGTGTCCCAGGTCTCGTTCCATCCGAGCGCGGCCGTGCTGGCGCTCGGCTATGAAGACGGCGCGGTCCTGCTCTGCCGCCTGACAGACGCGTCCGAAATCCTGGTGCGCCGGGACGAGCCCGGGGGGGCGGTCTCGGCCCTCGCCTGGGATGCCGGCGGCCACCGTCTGCTTTTCGGCACCCGCGACGGCAAGGCGGGGTTGCTGACCCTGCCGCAATGACGCAAATGAGGCAGGAAATGCGGATCAAGGTCATCAATCCGAACACCACCGTTTCCATGACGCGCACCATCGGGGAGGCGGCCGAGGCGGCCGCCTCCCCGGGTACGAAGATCGTCGGCGCGACCTCGCCGACCGGCCCGGTCTCGATCGAAGGCCACTACGACGAGGCGGTCAGCGTCATTGGCCTGCTGGACGAGGTCCGTGCCGGCGAGGCGGAGGGCTGCGATGGCTACGTGATCGCCTGTTTCGGCGACCCGGGCCTTCTGGCCGCGCGCGAGGTCGCACGGGGGCCGGTGCTCGGCATCGCGGAAGCCGCCATGCATGCGGCGAGCTTCGTGTCGACGGGCTACAGCATCGTCACGACGCTGGGCCGGACCCGCATCATCGCCGAACATCTGGTTCGCGCCTACGGGATGGAGCATCATTGCCGCCGCGTGCGGGTGACCGAGCTCGCGGTGCTCGACCTCGAAGATCCCGCGTCCGACGCGCGGCAAAAGATCCTCGATGAATGCCGGCGGGCCCTCGACCGGGATGGCTCGGGCGCCATCGTGCTCGGCTGCGCCGGCATGGCGGATCTCGCCGCCGACCTGTCGCGCGAGCTCGGGGTGCCGGTGATCGACGGGGTCGGCGTGGCGGTGAGGTTCGTCGAGGCGCTGGTCGGTCTCGGCCTCTCGACCAGCAAGCGTGGCGACCTTGCCTTTCCGATCCCGAAACCGTTCACCGGGGCTTTGGGCCGCTTGGAGTGGGACGCACCCGCCGGATAGCTCCCGCTTCTCCGCGACCATTCGCTTCCGAGGTCGAAGGAATCGACGTGAAGAAGACAGCCCCGACCCTGGTCGGGTTTTCGGCTATCCTGACCTGGTCGTTTCTTGCGCTGCTTTCCGCCGCCGCAGGCCCGATCCCACCTTTTCAGCTCGCGGCGATGACCTTCCTGCTCGGAGGGCTCGTCGGCGCGGCCAGCTGGGTCGCTCGCCCGGCCGCCATCGAGGCGCTGCGGCAGCCGTGGCCGGTTTGGGCCACGGGGACGGCGGGACTCTGCATCTATCACTGTTCCTACTTCTTCGCGATCCGGTCGGCCCCGCCCATGGAGGTCAGCCTGATCGCTTACCTGTGGCCCTTGCTGATCGTCGTCTTCGCCGCCTTCCTGCCCGGAGAGCGGTTGAAAATCCACCACGTGGTGGGCGTCATCCTTGGTCTTGCGGGCGCCGTAGCGGTTATCACCAAAGGCGGCAGCGTCGGGCTGGTGAGCGGGGTGCTTCCCGGCCATGTTATCGCTTTGTTTTGCGCCTTCGTCTGGTCCGGCTATTCGGTTCTGTCCCGGCGCTTTGGCCGGGTGCCGACCGATGTGGTGGCGGGTTACTGCCTCATCACGGCCGCCGTAAGTCTCGTCCTGCATTTCGCGCTTGAAACGACGGTCTGGCCGCAGACGCCGGTGCAATGGACCGCCGTGGCGATCCTGGGCGCCATACCTCTCGGCGCCGGATTCTATGCCTGGGACTACGGCTGCAAGCACGGAGACATCATGATCCTGGGCGCGCTGTCCTATGCCGCACCCCTGTTCTCCGTGATCGTACTTCTGCTGGCCGGATTTGGAACGTTCCACTGGTCGGTGGCGGCCGCTTGCGTCCTGATCACCGTCGGTGCGCTGGTCGCCGCCAAGGACATGCTGTTCAAGCCACGTCGGCCCGTGTCCCCGGCGAAAGCAACCTCGACATAGGCGGAAAGGGCGTCTGTTCAGGCTTGGACCATGACGACGGGCAGGGCCTTGCGCATCCAGATCTTGCGGTGACCGGGCGGGTAATCCTCCTGGACTCCGAAGACCTCGTAGCCGTGCTTCTCGTAGAACCCCTGCGCCTGGAAACTATAGGTATAGAGATATGACCGGGTGCAGCCGCGCCTCCGCGACTCCGCTTCGGCCATGGCCATGATCTCGGCGCCGAGCCCGCCCTTTCGGGCGCTCTCCGGGAGCCAAAAACAATCGAGGTAGAGCCAGCCCCAATTGGTATGGCCCGTGGCGCCGCCCATCAGGACGCCATCGGGGTCCTTCGCAAAGACGCAGAGCGGCACGCGGTCGTAGGGGATCGACCGCGCGACATTGTAGTCGGCGAGATTGCGCTCGATGAAGGCGATATCGCCGGGCGCCGGCGCAGCCGT
>CAXSEU010000017.1:9956-13039 GCA_964236485.1 uncultured Lichenihabitans sp.
TGAGTTCCAGCGCCGGGGTCGGGGCTTTCGCGCCCCCGGGCGGCGGCACCTCAGCTCTTGACCAGGGGCGCCAGCAGCTTGTCGAGTTCCGCGACCGTGAGTTCGCCGGCGTGTTTCACGCCGTTGATGTAGAAGGTCGGCGTCGCGTCCACCTTGAACGTCTTGCCGGCGGTATCGCGGACCTGGTTGATCTCGTCGTAGAGCTTCTGGTCCTTGAGGCAGGTCTCGAAATCCGCCTGGGAGATGCCCGCCTGCTTCACCGTCGCGGCCAGCGCTTCCACGGGCTTGTCCACGAAGGCCCAGTTCTTCTGTTGCGCGAAGAGGAGGTCGATGATGGCGTAGCGCTTCTCCGGGCCGGCGCAGCGCGCCAGCATGAAGCCGGCGGCCGCCAGCGGGTCGAGGGGGAATTCACGCAGCGTGAAGCGCACCTTGCCGGCATCGATATACTTGGACTTCAGGGTCGGGAAGGTTTCGGCCTGGAAGGCGGCGCAATGCGTGCAGGTCATCGACGCATATTCGATCATCGTGACGGGCGCATCCTTGGAGCCGAGCCAAAGGTCCGGCAGGGAACCCTCGGCCATCAGCTGGTCCGTCGCGACGGTTTCCTGCGCCATCGCGCCGCGCGCGAGTGCGGCGAAGCCGGCGGATGCCGCCGCGGCGGCAAGGACATGCCTGCGGCTCGGAAGGAAATGGACGGTCATGGAATCCTCGCTGGAGGCATCGGGAGCTCGCGGTGTCTCGCCGAGATCGGCAGCGCCTTCTAGCCCGAAAACCGCACGAGGCAAATCCGCGCGCCCCGCTCAGCGGCGATGCAGCGCATGCGAGCCGAGGCGAACCAGCGCCTCCCGCAGCGGCTCGTCCACGATGCCTCGCGTGCCGGCGCGAGCTTCGGCCAGCGCGCCGGGATGCGGAACGAAGGGCGGACGCCGGCCCGCTTCGCGCCGCTCCAGCGGTGCCTGCCGCAGGGCGAGCTTGCCGACGCAACGCCAGCCGAGATGCGCGTTGATCCGCTCGATCACGCTCCCGGCCATGTGCTGGAGTTCGAGCGCGCCGCCGCCCTCGACCCGCAGGATCAGAGTGGCGGGCTCACGGGGTGCATCCGCCGGAGTGTGGGAGGCGCGTCGCGGCCACTTGAGCCGCATGGGCTGCGAATAGGCCGCGACCCGCTCGCCCACGATCTCGGCCCAGCAGGTGACGATGTCGGCCTGGCCGAATCCATAGCGCGCCAGCGCCGGTCCGATGCAGGGCTCGACGAGGTCCGCGAGCGGACGCGACCAGGATGTTTTGCCGTTGATGTTGCGCATGGCCCATGGTTCCGTCCGGCCGTCTTCGATCCTCGGTCGACCGCGATAGTCCTGCCTCATGTCCGTATTCAAGCCAAGGCCTGCTGCCGAAGCTCCCGCCGCCATCACCGAAGACCTCCTCCGGTGGTACGATCGCAACCGGCGGACCTTGCCCTGGCGCGTGCTGCCCGACGAAGCGCCCGATCCCTACCGGGTGTGGCTGTCCGAGGTCATGCTGCAGCAGACGACGGTCGCGGCGGTGATCCCCTATTTCCTGCGGTTCCTTGCGCTTTGGCCATCGGTCCACGCCCTCGCCGATGCTCCGCGCGAAGAGGTCATGCGCGAATGGGCCGGGCTCGGCTATTACGCGCGCGCCCGCAACCTGCACGATTGCGCCAAGGCGATCGTCCATGGCTTCGGGGGCACGTTCCCGTCGACCGAGCCGGAACTCAAAAGTCTGCCCGGTATCGGCGATTATACCGGCGCCGCCATCGCGGCGATTGCCTTCGGACGCGCCGCCACCGTCGTCGACGGCAATGTCGAGCGGGTGGTCAGCCGTCTCTTCGCCATCGAAGCGCCTTTGCCGGGATCGAGACCGCTGATCCGCGAACGGGCGGCGCGGCTGGTGCCGGCGGCCCGGGCGGGAGACTTTGCCCAGGCGACCATGGATTTCGGGGCCACGCTGTGCACGCCGAAGTCGCCTGCCTGCGGCATCTGCCCGGTGCGGCCGCTCTGCCTCGCCCAAGCGAGGGGTCTGGAGCGCGAACTCCCGCGTCGGACGCGCCCGCCCACGAGGCCGCAGCGGTTTGGCGCGACCGCCGTGGTCCGCCGGCCGGACGGCGCCATCTTGATCCGCATCCGACCTGAGCATGGCCTCCTTGGCGGCATGGCCGAATATTTCGGGACGCCGTGGGCCGAGGGGCCGCCTTCCGCAGCGGCATTGGCCGAAGTGGCGGATATCGCGCTGGCGCTGAAAGGCACCGTCGACCACGTGTTCACGCATTTCGCCTTGAGGCTCGATGTCTATTGCGGGACATCGACCGGCGAGCAGACCCCTTCTGGATACCGCTGGGTGGCCGACGCCGCAGTCGGACGCGAGCCGATGTCGAGCCTGATGCTCAAGGTTCGCGAAGTTGCGGACGCGGCACAGGCATCAGCGCTCGTCCCGCTCGATCTTGACGGCCTGGGTCTCGTAGGCCTCGAACGAGCCGATCAAGAGAACGGCGGAAAGGGCAAAGATCGTCAGGCATAGGCTGCTGAATGTCGCCGTGACGGCGCCCATCTTGCCGAGGCCAAGCAGGGCAGACGAGGCGCAGATGAAGGAAAGACCCAGGATCCAGCGCAGCATGGGCAGAACTCCGTGAATGGCCACGTGCCGAAGCTCACTGTGTCGGAATGCTGGACCCGGCGCCAGGGTTCCGCCGGCGGGCGCTTGACCTTTGCCGATCATGGCGAAGGAAGACACAAGGCCGGGGTGACGATTTCGCTCGATTCCGCCTGATCGCCGGCGCGGTTCTCCAAGGCGGCGCGGAACGCCGCCCTCAGGGTGTCGATCGGCTCGAGCCGGCCTTCCGTCTCGGAATGCCAGAAGGTCCAGCCGTTGCAGGCCGGCAGCCCTTGGGCCAGCGCGCCGACCTTGTGGATCGACCCCGCCGCCGGTCCAAGCCTGATCAACCCGTCCGCCCGGACCTTCGCCTCGATGCGGCGCCGGCTGTCGAAGAGGCTCTGCCCGGGCTGAAGCGCCCCGGTCTCGACCAGGCAGGAGAAGGGGATGCGCGGCTCGCCGCGTTTGGTAGGCAG
>CAXSEU010000017.1:13049-16791 GCA_964236485.1 uncultured Lichenihabitans sp.
TCGCCACCCCCGCGCCGGCATCCATCCGCCGCCGGGCGGAGGCGGCCGCCGCATAGGTCTCGTCGCGCTCGATGCCGAGGTAGGCGCGGCCGAGCCGCCGCGCCACCGCACCCGTCGTGCCGGAGCCGAAGAAGGGATCGAGTACCACGTCGCCGGGCCTGGTGGCGCTGGTGAGGATGCGCGCCAGCAGGGCTTCGGGCTTCTGGGTCGGATGGACCTTGCGGCCGTCGCTATCCTTCAGACGCTCACCGCCCGAGCAGATCGGAAAGAACCAGTCCGAGCGCATCTGGGTGTCGTCGTTGCCGCCCTTCAGGGCCTCGTAATTGAAGGTGTACCGTTTGGCCTCCGGACCCTTCGATGCCCAGATCAAGGTCTCGTGCGCATTGGTGAAGCGGCGCCCCCGGAAATTCGGCATCGGGTTGGCCTTGAGCCAGACGATGTCGTTGAGGATCCAGAAGCCGAGATCCTGCAGCGCCGCGCCGACCCGGAAGATGTTGTGATAGGAGCCGATGACGAAGAGGGTGGCGTCGGGCTTCATGACGCGGCGCACGCCTGCAAGCCAGGCACGGGTGAAGGCGTCGTAGTCGGCGAAGCTGGCGAAGCGGTCCCAGTCGTCGTCGACCGCATCGACGAGGCTCTGGTCGGGGCGCGACAAGCTCCCCGCAAGTTGCAGGTTGTAGGGTGGGTCGGCGAACACGAGGTCGACACTGGCATCGGGCAGCGAGGCCAGCAATTCGATGCAGTCACCGACGAGGATCGCGTCGGTCGGCAGGGGTCGGACCGGGCTCGGCCGAGCCGTCGAAGCTCCAGGACGCGTGACCTTTGACTGGAGCTTCGAGGCGGCCGAACCGGCCTGTGCAGGGGACATGAACACACACCGGGATACGCAACTCACAGCCGGACTATGCCGCCGTTAAGGTAAAGCCGGAGTTGAGCGCTCCTTAAAAAGGCTGTCCTGTTTCGTTACGCCTCGTCCACGCTATCCTCGTCCGGGAGGGAGGCCGATCCGCAGAAGGCGCGTCGATGGAGGGTCGAGAGGCCGTGGGTGCGGATCGCCCGGCGGTGCACCGGTGTGGCATAGCCCTTGTGGGAGGCGAAGCCGTAATGGGGGTGATGCTCGTGCAAACGCACCATCAGCCGGTCGCGCGTGACCTTGGCGACGATCGAGGCGGCCGCGATCGAGGCGGATTGGCCGTCCCCCTTGATGATCGTCTCCACCGGACAGGCCATGGCGGGCGGCGAGTCCTTGCCGTCGACGAGGAGATAGGTCGGCCCCTGCGAGAGGGCCCGCACGGCACGGCGCATCGCCGCGAACGTGGCCTGGCGAATGTTGATGGCGTCGATCTCCGAGACGCTCGAGAAGCCGATCCCGACCGCCAGCGCCTTGGCCATAATGATCAGGAACAGATCTTCGCGTTCGGCGGTCGTGAGGACTTTGGAATCGTCGAGGCCGTCCGGCAGGTCCGCAGGGTCGAGCATCACGGCGGCGGCCGAGACGGGCCCGGCCAGGGGACCTCGGCCTGCCTCGTCGACGCCCGCGACGTGGCGGAAGCCGAGGCCGAACGCCCGTCGCTCGAATTCGAAGTGAGTCGGCAGCGCAACCTCCTGCGTTGGTTTCCATTGTACAGCCGCGACGTGTCCGCGTAACTCAAGGCCTGAAACGAGGCCGCCGGATGCAAGGCCGCCGGCGACCGCAAGACCCGAGGATGTCGATCATGGAACTCGATCAACCAGGCGGCGCCGAGCGGCTCGAGGACGGATCGAGACTGACGCGGTCTCGGCTCGGTTCGCCGGCCTCCCCTATCGCCGCGACCGATGTCGTCGACGGATCCGAGCACAACGTCGTCTTCACCAGCCTCGTCACGGGCGACAAGGACATCGTCGGTCTCGTGGCCTATTCGATCTACAAGCAGAACAAGTATGACTGGCTGATGGCCTTCAGTCGGCATCGGGGCAGGATGCCGAACCCGGAAGAGGCCCATTCCTACCTCTACGGCGAGAGCACGCCACGTCGGCTCGCCACATACCGGCATCTCGCCGAAGCGACGCTGGGCGGTCGCGGGCTCGAGGTTCCCGGGTCGTCGTCCGGTCCGTTGCCGTCCTCCGGCGCGTTTCTCGCGGCACGGCCGGGTCCCCACGAGATGGAATCCCCTCGCGGTCCCGAGCGCCGATCCGGCCGTCCCCTGATCATCGGCGTCCTCTGTCTCGTCCTGGTGATCCTCGGCCTCGTCTGGTTCTTCCACGGCGGACCGGCGCCGAAGTAGCCGGTAGGCGTCAGCGTGCCGCGCTCGCGTCCCGCAGGGCCGCGGGCGACGCCCAGAGGATGCGGGTGACGGGTGATCGGGATCCGTCGGGCCCGTCGTGGATCTCGTTCCCCGCCGGCGCCCCGCCAATTCGTGCGTAGAAAGCGTGGGCGCCGAGATTCGCGTCGAGCGCGTAAAGATGTACCGGGCGCTCCGGAGCGGCATCGGCGAGCCGCGTCGCCACTTTCCGCATCAGGGCCCGGCCGATGCCGCTTCCCTTGCGACCTACGGCCACGTGCAGGTTGTCGACCAGCGAACCGAAAGCGGCATGCCGCGCCGCCAGGGCGCAGACGAAGCCGACGAGCGCGCGATCCTCCTCGGCCAGGATGACCGTCAAGGCGGGATCCGCACCCTCGAGGCGTTCCGACCAGACGCGAAGGCGTTCCCCATCGATGGGCCCTTCGAGGTAGGCGTCGGTGAGGCTGCCGCGATAGTGCGCCCGCCAGCTCGCCGCGTGGAGTTTCGCGACAGCCGCGGCATCCTCCGCACCGGCCGGGCGGAAGCGCGTCTCGTCCCGCCGCGCCGTCACTCGCGGCCCTCGTTCTTCACCCGGGGAACGGCCTTCCTGTCCCGCATGATGGTGCGGTAGACGTCGAGCGTCGCCTCCTGCATCCGATCGAGCGAAAATTCCGCCGACACATGCGTGCGTGCGCGCGACGCCATGGCGTCGCGCGCACTGGCCCCGAGCGCCAGGACGTCGGAGATCGCCTCGGCCAGCGCGGCCGCGTCGCCGGGGGGCACGCACCATCCGGTCCGCCGATCGGCCGGCACGCGGGGCGGGGCCATCACGGTCTCGGCGACGGCGCCGAGGTCGGAGACCACGACGGGCGTGCCGAGCGCCTGTGCCTCGACGGCGGAGCGGCCGAATGCCTCCGGCTTCGTCGAGGGCACGACGAGGAGGCTGGCGGCGAGGAGGGCGGCCGGCATGTCCTCGCAATGGCCCACCCGCTTGACCACCCCCCGCAGTCCGGCCGCGGCAACGGCCGCGTCGAGGTCCCTGACGTAGCGGCTGCGGCCCTGCGCGTCGCCCGCGAAGACGAAGGCCGTGTCGGCGAGGCCGTTCGCCCTGAGCTGACGGGCGGCCTCGATCAGCACCCGATGACCCTTCCAGGATGTCAGCCGCGCCGCCAGCAGCACGATCCGCTGGTCGGGGTCGATCTTCCACTCGGCCCGCAGCCTTTCGACCCGCCCGGGATGGACCGCGGCCGGATCGAACTGCTTGAGGTCGGTGCCGCGCGGGATGACGCGGACCCGCTCCGCCGCCCAGGGATAATGCTGCCGGATGAGGGAACCGGTGTACTCCGAATTGGCGATGACGATGTCGCCGCGCGCCATGACGGAATTGTAGGACAGCTTGACCGCGCCTCGTCCTCCGTAGCTGCCATGAAAGGTCGTGACGAAGGGTACCCCTTTGACGCGCGCGGCGGCAAGCGCCACCC
>CAXSEU010000018.1:0-4373 GCA_964236485.1 uncultured Lichenihabitans sp.
CTTCCGTGTTGAGCAGGATCGCCGGCGTGATGCCGTGGGAGGCGAACCGGTCGAGCAGCCGAAAGCCCCCCACGCGATTGCCGTAGTCGCGCCAGGACGTGTTGACGAAATCGGGTTTGGAAGCGCCCGCCAGGATGTTCTCCGTCAATCCCTCGCTGAAAGCGTACTCCTCGACGCCCATGGCGATGTAGAGCGCCAGCCCCGCGCCGTTAGGCCAGCGGTAGTTCGGTCGGCGGGTGATGGGCGAATATGGATAGCGTCCATGACTGGGCAACATCAGCGCGTCTCCGTTCGGCTGGCGGCTCCGCCCACCAATCGGTTCATTCCGACGTCGCGAGCGGCGGCGCGGGCCACCATCGCGCTGTAAGCCGGAAGCCAGCGATCCGCCTGGCGGCGTGCCTCGGTGAGGGCCGGTTGCCGGCTCTGGAAGAGCTCGCGCGCCTCAGCCAGAAGATCGGCTTCGTTCACCGTGGTCACGCAGGTGCCATCAAAGACGATGCGGCCCGCCACCATCGTCAGGCGCACCGATGAGCCGTTTTCGCAGTAGACGAGTTGTCGATGCAGATCGTTGACGGGCGTGAAGGCCAGCGTATCGAGATCAATCAGGATGAGGTCGGCCAGGCGGCCCACCGCGACGCTGCCAAGCTCGCTGTCGCGTCGCATGGCCCGCGCGCCGCCGACTAGCAAGCACTCCAGCACCTCGGAGGCCGTCGGCCAGAGTTCGGGGTCCGGGGCCGTGATATTGTGGATGAGACCAGCCATTTTGGCCACGCCCCACATGTTGACGGCGTCGTCCGCGATGGCTTCGTCGGTTCCCAGGCAGATCGGGATAGCCCGTTCGCGCAGCTTGCGGAACGGCATGACGCCCGAGCCGAGCCGCAGGTTGCTGATCGGGTTATGCGCGACCGGGGCGCCCGATGCCGCGATAAGGTCGAGGTCGGCATCGTCGACCCAAATAGCATGGATGACATTCATGCGCTCGCTAAGCAGGCCAAGATCGGCGGTGTAACGCACGAGGCTGCGGCCGGCGAAGCGCGGCTGCTCGTCCTTGAGGACGCGCTGGAGCTTCGTTTCCAGCATATGAGCGTAAAAAGGCAGATCGTGCTTTCGGCTCAACATGTCGAGATCGGCGAAATAAGCGGGACTGACGCGCTGGGGCGCCGATACGGAGACCGCGGCGCTCAGCCGCCCCTCCGACCGGCCATGCCAGCGCGTGATGAGATGATCGTATGCCGCGAGAAGGTCGGCGCGACCGAAGGCCGGCCGGGCCGCGAGCTCTGCCTTCATCGCGGCCGGCAGGAGCTCCACCAGGAACGGCAGCTTGTCGAGTTCGGGCAGCTCAGGCTGGTCCAACGCGACAGTCGCGCGGATGCCGACATCCGCATAGGCCTGCATCACGGCATCGACGATCTCGGGCGTGGGGTGCGGCACGAAGAAAGCGTCGTCCTGCACGGCCGTCGTGCCGGTGCGCAGCATCTCGAGCGCAGCGAGCATCGTGCGCAGATAGGCCTCGCGCGGGCTTGGCTTGAGCGCCTCGAGGGCCGGCGACTCGTAGAGCATGAAGAGTTCGAGCGGCAGGCTCGGCAGCGCGCCCTTCATGTGGTTCACAGGAGAATGGAAGTGGGCGTTGATGAGACCGGGCATCAGGAGGTGGTGCCCACCCTCGACCACGACCGCCTCCGACGGCGCGGTGCGGGCCGCCGCCTCGCCGACCGCCGCGATGCGAGTGCCCAAGACGAGGACGTCGGTCGGCGGCGTGCTGCCGCCGGGCGCGCTCGACGAGAAGACGCGTACACCCCGGAACAAAACACTCATGGTTGCCTCCTCGTGACGGCGTCCCAGCCGACGGGCGGTATCGCGTAAGTCGACCGCTTGGAGGTCCGCAGCCCCGCGGCGACTAGACCCTCCGCGAGCTTGAGGCCGACCAGCACACCGTCGATCACGGGGACGCCGAGTCGGTCCTGCAGAGGCGCAACGAGGTCCGAGAGGCCGGCGCATCCGAGGATCAGGGCTTCGGCGTGGTCGGCATCAAGGGCGAGACGCGCCTCCGCCAGCAGAGCCGGCAACATGGCGTCAGCCTCGTGCTCGATATCGAGCACCGCGACGTCGATGGCCCGCACCGTGCAGCGATGCCCGAGGCCCGTTTCGTGCAGCACCCGAAGGGAGTGGGCGCGAGTGCGGGGCGGCAGGGTGACGATGGTGAAGCTGTGATCCAGGGCAGCGGCGGCATACAGCGCGGCTTCGGTCATGCCGACGACCGGCCCCCGGGCGATCTCGCGGGCCGCGTGAACCCCCGTATCGCCGAAGCACGCCACCACATAGCCGTCGATGAAATCCAGTTCGCCGGCCTGGACCTCGGCCATCACGCCGAGGACGCCGAGCGCCTCCTCGGCATGGCTCTCGATCGAGGCCGCGCCCTGGGCGGGGTTCCCGGCGAGGACCAATGTGCCGGGCGCGGCGATCCGTTCTGCCGCGACGCGGACACGGTCCGTGAAGGCGGCCGTCGTGTTCGGATTGATGATCTTGATCCGCATGGCGGTCCTAGCATGGGGGCGCGAAGTCGACGGGGGGGCGGTCTGGGGCGGGGTCATCGGTGGGGGGCGCGTGCAGCCAACAGGCCGCCGCCTGACCAGGCGCCACCGGTATCAGGGCGGGATCGGCGCGCCGACAGATCGTCATGACCCGCGGGCAGCGGGGGTGGAAACGACATCCGGCGGGCGGCGCTATGGGCGAGGGCAACTCGCCCTTCAGGCCCTCGACGCTCCGGGCGCGCTCGCGGACGGGATCGGGCACCGGCACGGCATCGAGAAGCGCCCGCGTATAGGGATGGGCCGGCCGGGCAAAAACCTCCTCGGCAGTTCCCATTTCCACGATGCGGCCGAGATACATGACCGCCACCCGGTCGGCGACATGGCGCACGACGGCAAGATCGTGGCTCACGAACAGATAGGTCAGCGCAAAGCGGTCCTTGAGATCGGCAAATAGATCGAGGATCTGCGCCTGGACCGAGATGTCGAGTGCCGACAGGGGCTCGTCCGCAACCACGAAACGCGGGTTGCCAATCACGGCGCGGGCGATCGCGATGCGCTGGCGCTGGCCGCCGGAGAACTCGTGCGGGAAGCGTCCGGCCACCGACCCGTCGAGGCCGACGACATCGAGCATCTCGGCCACGCGCTGGCGGGCGACGCGCGGCGTGGAGAGTCCATGAACCAGCAGCGGCTCTGCCAGCGCCTCCCCGGTCCGCATGCTGGGATTAAGAGAGGAGAAGGGATCCTGGAACACCATGCGCATCGCGGCGCGACGTTGCCGCAGCTGTTCCGCGGAAAATGCGGCGAGGTCGCGCCCTTCGAACCGGACCTCGCCGTCTGTGGGCTCCTCCAGGCGCAGCAGGGCGCGGCCGAGCGTGGATTTGCCACAGCCGGACTCGCCGACGAGCGCGACGGTTTCGCCGGCCGCGATTTGCAGCTCGACCCCATCGACGGCCCGGACGGCTCGTCCCGGCAGGGTCTTACGGCGCCAGCCCCGCGAGCCGATGGCATAGTGCACCTTAAGCGCGATGGCCTCCGAGAGCACGCTCACGCCGATGTCCCCACGCGCCAGCACGCTGCGACCGCTCCAGGTCCGGTCTCGATCAGGGGCGGAACTTCGAGGCACCGATCAAAACGAAAAGGGCACCGCGGCGCGAAAGCACAGCCGACGATGGGCCGATCGAGGCGGGGCGGCTGGCCGGGGATCGCACGGGCGCGCTTGCCGCGCGGCTGGTCGAGCCGCGCCACGGTCGACAGCAGGCCCATCGTGTAGGGGTGGCGCGGGTGCGCGTAGAGTTGCGCGGCGGGCGCCTGCTCGACGACCCGACCGGCATACATCACCATGACGCGGTCGGCGAGGCGGGCCAGCAGCGCCAGGTCGTGCGTGACCCAGACCAAGCCAAGACGGGAGCGCACCTGGATGTCCTGGATCAGCCGCACGATTTCGGCTTGCACGGTGACGTCGAGCGCGGTTGTGGGTTCGTCGGCAATCAGCAGCTTGGGCTCACCGGCGAGAGCGGTGGCGATCATCACGCGCTGCCGCATGCCGCCGGAGAACTGATGCGGGTACTGGCTGGCCCGACGCTCGGGGTCCGGCACGCCGACCTGGGCCAGCAATGCGATGGCGCCCGCCTTGGCGCCGCCCCGGTCAAGCCCGCGACGGCGACGCAGGACTTCAGCGATCTGAAACCCCGCCGTGAAGAGCGGATTGAGCGCACTCAAGGGATCCTGGAACACCATCCCGACCTGTCCGCCGCGGAGATCGCGGAGCTGGTGTTCGGAAGCCGTGAGAACGTCCGTGCCAACCACGGACAGCCGATCGGCGTCCACTCGCGCGGCCCGCCG
>CAXSEU010000018.1:4383-9750 GCA_964236485.1 uncultured Lichenihabitans sp.
ATGACCGACAGCACGGTGGCGCTCTTGCCGGAGCCCGACTCCCCGACGATCCCGAGGCTCTCGCCCGCCTCCACCGAGAGGGACACGCCGCGCACCGCACGGAGGTCGCCGAAGCGGACCTGCAGATTGTCGATGGCGAGAAGCGGCGCGGTCACGTGACGCTCCGGGGGTCGAGCCAGTCGCGGAGCCAGTCGCCGAGAAGGTTCGCACCCAGCACCGTGAGTGCGATGGCAAGGCCCGGGAAGACGGCGATCCACCACGCCGATTGCAGGTAGTTGCGCCCCTCGTCCAGCATGGCGCCCCAGGAGGGGACACTGGGGTCGATCCCGACTCCAAGAAAGCTCAAAGCCGCCTGCGTCAGGATCGCTTGCGCGGTGGAGAAGCTCGCCACCACCACGATGGGGGCCGCCGTGTTGGGCAGGATGTATCGTATCAGCGTACGTCCCGTGGGCACACCGACGGCCCGTGCCGCGAGGACATAATCCCGCTCGCGAATGGCCAGCACCTGCCCGCGCACGATACGCGCGTAGTTCACCCAGGTCGCAAGCGCCAGAACGACGACCACGGCCGCAAAACCGCCGCCCACTGTGCCGAGCAGGAAAATGGCAAGCAGGGTGAAGGGAAAGGCCAGCTGCACGTTGATCAGCCACGAGATCACGGCATCCACCCAGCCACGAAAGTAGCCGGCCAACAATCCCAGCGTGCTGCCCAGCACCATTCCGAGAAAGGCGGCGGCGCCCCCGACGGTGAGCGAAATGCGGCTGCCCCAGATCACCCGGCTGAGCACGTCCCGCCCGACATTGTCGGTCCCGAGCAGATGATTGCTCTTGCCGCCTTCAACCCAGGCCGGAGGAGCGAGGCGGGCGCGAAGATCGAGCTGCGTCGGTTTGCTGGGCGAGATCAAAGGCGCCGTCACGGCGATCACCACCGCGACGGCGATCAGCAAGGCCCCGAGGACGCCGAGCCAGGGAACGGACTTCATCTAAGCGCCACGCGCGGATCGATGCGGGTGTAGAGCCAATCGACGAACAGATTGATCGTGACGAAACACACGGCGGCCACCAGAACCGCCCCTTGCAGCAGCGGGAAATCACGCTGCGCCACAGCCGTGATGGCGAGGCGCCCGAGGCCGGGCCAGGCGAAGATCGCCTCGATCACCACCGCGCTCGAGATCAGGTCGCCGAGTTCGAGGCCGGCCATGGTGACGAGGGGAATCAGTGCATTGCGAAAGGCGTGGATCCACAGGACGCGACGTTGCATCAGGCCCTTGGCGCGCGCGGTGCGGACATAGTCGGCTTCCAGCACCTCGATCATGGAGGAGCGCAGCAGGCGGGCCAGACGCGCGGTGCATTGCAGGCTCAGCGTGACGGCCGGCAGGATCACGGCGGCGGCCGTTTCGGACCCCGAGACGGGCAGGATCTGCAGGCGCACTGCGAAAACGATGATGAGGATCAGCCCGAGCCAGAACGGCGGGATCGCGAGGCCGATCATCGTGAAGGCCGTGATGGCGAAGTCCGCGACCGTGTTTCGCTTCAGCGCGGCCACCATCCCCAGGCCGATCCCCAGCACGAGGGCGATCGCGAAGGCGGCGAGCGCCAGTTCGAATGTCGCGCCAAGCCGGTTCACGACGAGGTCGAGCACGCGCTGCTTGTAGACGAAGGACGATCCGAGATCGCCCTGAACGGCATGGAGCAGGAACAGCGCGTACTGGACAGGCACGGGTCGGTCGAGGCCGAGATGCGTGCGCAGATCGGCCCGCGCGGCTTCCGTGGCGTTGGCCGGGACGAGGAGGGTGATCGGATCGCCGGTCGATTGCGCGACCAGGAACGTCGCGAGGCTCACCCCGAGGAGAACGAGGCAGGCGCTGATCGACCGGCGCACCAGGAAAGCGGAAATCGGCCCTCTCCCGGTTAGCCACATCAGCCGACCAGTTTGGCGCGGTAGATCTCGATATATTCATCAGGGCGCACGGCATAGTCGAGCCGCGTGCTGAGGCCGTAGATCGCGGGAAGGTACCACAGGTAGACCCAGGGGCACTCGTCCCAAATAAAATCCTCGGCCTGCTTGAGGATCGCCTTCCGCTTGGCATCGTCCAGCGTCACGGACGCAGTCTTCACGAGCTTGTCGTAGTCTGGATTGTTGTATCCGTTGGAATTGTCGACCGCATCGCTCGTCAGGATGACAAGTTCGACCGACGGGTTAATGAGCGAGGCCCAGCCATAATAGTAGATGCCCGTGAACGCCTTCTGCTTGAGCATCTCTTCGAAACGGCCGGTCTCGTAGGCTTCGAGCTTCGGTTTGAGGCCGACCGCCTCGAGATAGGAGGCCACGGCTTCTGACACCTCCTTGGCGCCGGGGTAGCGCCCATAGGCGACCTGTAGCTCGAAGCCCTCGTGTCCGGCCTCCTTGAGCAGCGCCTTGGCCTTGTCGGCATCGTAGGCGAAGGCCTTCAGCGACGGATCGTTGTTCGGCGGATTGACGAGCGAGAGCAGCGGCTTGGTCATGCCGCCCTGCAGCGTGTCGATCATGGTCTGCACGTCGACGGCATGGTTCAGCGCCTGACGGACTCGCTTGTCCTTGAGCGGAGCGATGCCCGTGAAGGAGATGCCCATATGCATCTTCCGCAGGCTGTTGACGGCAGCGACCTTGGAATTGGCGGATTTGGCACCCGCCGCCGTGTCCGGCGTCAGCCCCACCGCGACATCGACGCTGCCCGCTTTCAGCTCATTGATGCGCGAGGAGAGTTCGGGGATGTCGCGGAACACCACGTCCTTGATCGGCGGCGCGCCGTTCCAATAGGTCGGGTTGGCGGTCAGCACCACGCGGTCGCCCTGCTTCCAGGACACGAACTTGTAAGGGCCCGAGCCGATCGGGTTGGCCGAAACCACGTCGGCGGCCGTGTCCTTGAGATACTTGGGAGCGCCAATGAAGGCCTCCTCCAGCCAATAGAGCATGTTGATGGTGGGCTCGGTGGTCACCAGATCGACCGTCATCGGGTCGACGGCAACGACCTCCTTGAGGTTGGTGCCCGGCCACAGCTGGCTCTCGGCGTTGTAGGGGGAGACGTTCATCCGGTTGAAGTTGAACACCACGGCCGCGGCGTCGAACGTCTCGCCGTTATGGAATTGCACGTTGGGGCGCAGCTTGAAGCGCCAGCGGGTCGGGTCGGCCTGTTCCCAGCTCAGGGCGAGGCGGGGCTCGTGCGACCCGTCGGCGTTACGCCTCACCAGGCTGTCGAACACCGACCATACCACTGTGCCGATCGGGTGGTTGTTGCGAATGAGATGCGGATCGAGCGTCGAGACGTCCTCTTCGGACGCGATGACCACCGGCTTGGCGTCGGCCGCGAAGGCGCTGCGCGGCACCGACAGCAGCGCGGCCAGCGCCGCGGCGCCTTGCCCGAGTTGGCGGCGGTTCATCATCGGAACTGTGGTCATCTGCGCATCCCTGACTTTCGTGATGCGGGTGTCCGGTCTGAATCGCCGAAGCCCGAGGTCGGGCCCACCGCCAACCTGAAGCGAATGCTTGCGCTCTTTCACATCGAGCGCAATGGAAATGTTTCGAAACTCCGCGACACCACAACTGGGATCGGCGCCGCCTGCCTTCGAGGTAGGCATGGGTCACGCCAGGATCAGCCGCAACCCCTTGGCTTCGAGCGCCCGAGCGGCCTCCGGATCGAGGCCTGTGTCACTGACCATCATGTCGGCGCGCTCGAGACCGGTGATCCGGGCCGTCCCGACATGGCCGAACTTGCTGTGGTCGGCCAGGAACACCGCGCGGCCAGCGGCGGCCAGCATGGCGTGTTTGACCTCCGCCTCCTCCCAGTTGCTGTTGGTGAACCCCTTCTCCGGATCGACGCCCGCACAGGACAGGAAGGCGACGTCGGCGTTGATCTGTCTCAGAAGCAACAAGGCGAGAGGGGAGATCAGCGATCGGCTTCGCCCGCGGATCGTACCGCCGGTGATGACGATCTTGACGCCGGGATGCTCCTCGAGTTCCAGCGCGACATCCAAGGCGCTCGTCACGACGACCACGTCGCTGAGCGTCCGCGGCAGCCCCCTGGCCAGCGCCACCATCGTGCTTCCCGCGTCGATGATCACGGTCTCGCCGTCACGAACCAGACTGGCGGCGACTGCGGCGATCCGGGTCTTTTCCTCGGTGTAGCTCTCGCTGGCGAGGTGGGCCGGCCGTTCGAAACGGGCTGCGCGCACCGCGATGGCACCGCCTCTCATCCGCCGCAGCACGCCCTGGCGTTCGAGCAGATCGAGATCGTTGCGGACCGTCACGACCGAGACCGCGAGCTGCGTGGCAAGAGCCATGACGGAGATCCGTCCCGTCGCCTGCAGCACGCGAGCGATCTGCTCGTGTCGTTCAGAAGCACCAAACGCCGTCATCGCGGAGAATTCCCTTCTGCCCAGGTCTCGCTCAACCAAGCCGTCTGCGTGAGGTAAATTTGATCACGGATTTCGAAAGTACATTCTGGGAAAAATTTCGAAAAAATTCCTTGCCGTGGCAAGCGACAATCGGCACCGTCGCCGCACCATGGAGCACCCGATGTCAGACGTTCCGACCGCGCCCGCGATGCTGGCCGATATCCGACGCCAAGCCAGTGTGCTCGACAGCCTCCTGGATCGGACGGCCGAGTTCCACGCCATCGGCGCCGATCACCTGCGTCCGGGCCGGGGCGGTCGGCTCTTCGCCTTCGGCTGCGGCGATGGA
This sequence comes from uncultured Lichenihabitans sp., assembly GCA_964236485.1. Lineage (GTDB taxonomy): Bacteria > Pseudomonadota > Alphaproteobacteria > Rhizobiales > Beijerinckiaceae > Lichenihabitans. The sequence goes on from CAXSEU010000018.1 coordinate 9,103, forward strand.
TGGTTCGCCGCCAATGCCGTGGCGCCGACCACGGGTGCGGCCTTCGGTCTACCGCTCGTCGCCCTCACCAGCCTTGACATGCTGCTCCGGCATGCGCCGCTCGCGACGGCCGCCGACCGTGCCGTGGCGATCTCCATGTCGGGGACGGTGGACCGGACGGTCGCGGCCGGGGCGGCCCTGCAGGGCCGGGGAACCGGCTATGTGGCGCTGACCAACGACGATGGTGCGGCTCTGGGCGCGGCCGCTCAGGCGCGCGCCTCGCTGCACGTGCCGGACATCGCGGCGTTCCTCACCGGAACCGCGCGCTACAGCGCGACCGTCCTTGGACTGATGCTGCTGGTCGAAGGCGCCGCGGGCGCCCTGGGCCTCAGGGGGGAGGCACGCTGCAGCGGGACGGAGACGCGCGCGCTTATCGCCAGTCTGCCGGCGGTGCTCGCACGGTCCGAGGTCGCGCTGGAGCCGATCTGCCGGGAGATCGCGGCCGCGGGATTCGGTGGTGTCCGCGTGCTCGGCGCCGGATCCGACTGGGCGACGGCCGACTACGGCGCCGCCAAGCTCGTCAAGGTGACGTCGGTGCCGATCTGGGGCGGCGAGATCGAGGAATATGCCCACAGTCAGTTCTGGTCGAGCCGCTCGGACGAACTCGTC
>CAXSEU010000018.1:9760-16449 GCA_964236485.1 uncultured Lichenihabitans sp.
ACCTGCTCTCGCTGGGCCGCACCCGGGTGGCTGCGATCGGCTACCAGGCCGGCGACGAGGCCCAGTCCGGTGTGGCCGCCGTACGCCGCGCCGGCTACGAGGCAGCGCTCGCCACTGCCGGACAGCGCACTCTCGCGATCGAGAGCGCCGGCGTGCCAGTCGCGTCGGCGACCTACCGGCTGACGCTGCCGACAACGCCCGCGTGGCTGTCGCCGCTGCTGATGCCTGCCCCGCTGCAGGTGCTGGCCTACGCGTTGGCGGTCGCCACCGGCTTCGATCCAAACCGCTCGCAGGACGAGGCAGATCCCAAGCGGTTCCTTGCCGCGCAACTGCTGAGCCGTCGCTGCGAACTGGTCGCGGCCTGATCCGTTCTGGCAAGGACCCCCGCATGAACCCCTCCGGCCCGCTCACGCCACTGCTCGCTCCCGATTCGCCACTCGACGACAACGCGCGCGTGCTGGTCGCGGACCTGTTCGATCGCGAGGCCCGACTCATGGAGGCGCTGCCGACCGACGACCCGCTGGACGAGAAGCGCCGGCGTCGGGTCGAGCTGACGCGCGTCGAGATTCTGGCGCAACCTGCCGTCATTCGTGACACCCTGGCTCAAGAGCGCACCCCACTCGCGCGGGCCGCTGCGGCGCTGGCCCAAGCGGACGTCCGGCGGGTGATCATGACCGGTTGCGGGGACAGCCTGGCGGTCATGCTCGCTGCGCGCCTGCTGTTCGAACAGGTGCTGGGGATGCCGTGCGAACCCGTCCAGGCGCTCGATTTTGCCTATTTCACCAATGCCACGATCGGGCCCGACACGCTGGTGATCACGCTATCTTCGAGCGGGGTCACGACCCGCACCGTGGAAGCCGCCTTGATCGCCCGCGCCCGGGGCGCGCGGACGCTCGCGCTCAGCAACACGCCCGGCTCCGCCCTCATGGTCGAGTCCGACCACGGCCTGCTGATCCGGGCGGAGCGGAAGGGCTGGCCGACCCAGGCCAGTACGGCCGCGCTGGCACTGCTGCTCCAGTTCGCGCTTGATTTCGGCACGGCGCTCGGCCGCGCGCCCGGACTGATCGCCGCACTCCAGGGGGGGCTCGACGCGGTGCCGGACCAGATTGCGGCGGTGATCGCAAGCCAGGAGGACGCCGTCGCGGCCCTTGCCCGTGCTGACGCGAGCCGCAGCATCTTCCTGTTTGCCGGGGGCGGGCCGTCCTACGCATGTGCGCTGTTCGGCGCCGCAAAGGTCAAGGAATGTTCGCCGGATCACGCCATCGCGATCCCGCTCGAGGAGTTCCATCACTACAATTCACAGAAGCCGGGCGACCCCCTTTTCATCATCGCGCCGAAAGGACCGTCTGTGGCTCGGGCGCGTGACACGGCGTTCGAAGGCAAGCGCTGGGGCGGCCGCGTCTACGGCATCGTCACGGAGAGCGAGAGCGCGCTCGACCCGCATGCGGATAGGCTGTTGCGACTGCCGGCCATGCCAGAGGAGCTGTCGGCTCTCGTGTATTGTGTGCCGGTCCAGCTCTATGCCTACCACCTGGCGAGCGCCAAGTTCAGCGCGGCCGAGCCCGCCTCAGCGCTGGATGGACAGCCCAAGGGTTTCTCCTCGTGATCCCCCATCCCCGTCTGGTCTGTCTCGGAAATCTCACGCTCGACGATGTCGTTCTGCCCGATGGTCGCATCGTGGCGGGCTGCATCGGCGGAGACGCGCTCTACGCCGCACTCGCGGCGCGATTGTATGACCCTTCGGCCGAGATGGTGGCACCTGTCGGACAGGACTTTCCAGTCGCCATATTGGCTAGGATCGATCATGCCGGATTGTCGCGCGCCGGCCTGACGTGCCGGCCTTACCATACTCTGCACAACCGCATCGACTACCGAAGCGATGGTGGGCGGAGTTGGAGGACCTACTTCACCGAAGCGGAATTCCACGCGTTATCCCCGGCGCCCGACGATATCCCACCGCTTTATCGCGAGGCCGAAGCCTTCATGATCCTGGCGATGACCCTGGCCGCGCAGGAAGCGCTGGTCGCGGATCTCAAGCGCACCTCGACTGCGCTGGTGGCCCTGGACCCGCAGGAAGACTATATCAGCGGGAATGAAGACGCACTGCGCCGCCTGATTGGCGCGGTCGACATCTTCATGCCGAGTGCCGATGAGGTGCGGCAACTTCTCGGCCATACGGACTGGATCGCTGCTGCCAAGACTTTCGCAGGGTTGGGGCCATCCATCGTCGTGATCAAGCTCGCCGCCGAAGGGTGTCTCATCTACCGCCGCGACGAAGATCGCGCGATCAGGATCCCGTCCCTCGCCACCGGTGTTCGAGACACCACCGGCGCAGGAGACTGCTTCTGCGGCGCCTTCATGGCGGCGTTGATCAACGACAGAACCGATCTTCGCTCCGCGGGCCGTGCTGGAACGGTTGCGGCTTCGTTCGCGATCGAGGACTTCGGCGTCGAACGGCTGATTGGATTGCCGCCAGGACTTGCCGCTCAACGCCTAAGAGATTGGGGGGCGTAATAAAATGGGCGGCCTACGAGCCCCACAATGATCCGGCAGACCGCATGCTCCCGGACCAGATTCCACCTACACATCCAAGCTTTCGGGTAGCCCTAGCAAATCAGCTGTTGGACAGCGATGTTCGGCGCATTGCCGTCCGGCGGCTCTTCGGCTCAACCTGGCCGATAGCGGAGAGGCTGCTTGCTGGCGACAGGAGGCGGAGGCAGCCGTTCGCCCGGCGGAGGTCGACGGAAGCTCTCGACCCATCCCGGGCTTAGGCGAAAGCAGCCGTTCCCGTTCAATTCTCGCCGATCGCTCTGCCAGAGCCTGACGCTGACATACTGCCTCTCACTCTCGAACTCCGCAGGCCGGGATCACCGTGCCGTCACGTCCACGTATTGCGAATAGACCCACCCCTGCCGACAGCGTCCCGCGTAAGCCGTGCGCACGGGCCAAGGCCGGGCGACGTCGCAGGTGTCCGTGTCGCCGCCCGGATCGTAGACGACGGCGAACCAGGGTCCGCTCATATCGCAGATCTTGACGCGCTGACCGGTGTGGATCCGGTCCACCTCGCTGTATTCGCGCCCGCCGGGTCCACTGCGGACGGACAGGAAGTCGTCCCCCTGCGGGTCGAGTCCGACCACGTCGCCCCCACCCGGGCAGGCCGCCGTGGAAACAGAACCGCCGATGACGATCGGCACCTCCGACACGTCCACCTTGCGGGCCGCGACCGGTGGGCAGCAGAGATCCGCCGCGACCAGCGCTGTGACCGTCGTCATAGCCAGCCTCAATGCATCGAACTCCCACGGTCCAGCCCGTCCACATCGAAGGCATGGCGCCGCCGATTGTTCGGTTGCAACGGCAGCGTCCTGCGATACAGTCAGAGCCCAGATCATCTCAGAGTCGCGCCCATGTCACGCCCTTTCACGCTCTGCTGGGCCGTTTCAAGCCTCGCAGCGCTGGCCGCCGTATGGGGCGTGTCCGGTCCGGCTCGGGCCGACACCCGGGACCTCGCGGCCGCGACGGATGTGTGCAAGAAGGCCTCCGACAAGCAGGCTGTCATCGCCTCCTGCTCGACCGTGATCGCGCTGTCGCGCGACCCCCGCCTACTGGAGCGAGCCTACAATCGCCGCGGCATGGCCAACGAAGCTATCGGTCAATTCAATGGTGCTGTGAATGACTATTCGCAGGTCATCCGGCTCGACCCCAAGATCGCGGGCTACTACGATAACCGCATGCGCGCCTATAAGGCGCTGGGCCTGCTCGACCTCGCGCTGAAAGACTCTAACACCGCCGTTGCCATGGCGCCAGGCTATCCTTTCGTCTTCCACGGTCGCGGCGCCGTGCACTACGACCGGGGCGAGTACCTGCAGGCCGTCGCCGATTTCGCCACCGCCCTCGCTATGAACAGGGCGGATGCTCCGCTGCTCGTCGACCGAGGCCGCGCGCTCATGAAGCTGGGGCAGCCCATCAACGCCGTCCGCGACTTTTCGGAGGCGCATGAGGTCAACGCCGCCTTCACCCCGGCGATGCGCGAGCGTGGGTTGGCGCTGGCGCAACTCGGGAACGCCGATGCGGCCCGCCCGGATTTGCAGGCTGCCCTCGCGGCGAACCCAGGGGACGACGAGGCCGCGGCGACGCTGCGCTCGCTCGACAACGCGGCAAGTGCCCCGGCGCAGTCCCTCGCGCAGGCGGGTCCATCGCCCGAGTCCTTGCGCGCCGAGGAGGAAGCGGTCCTCAGGATGAAGCGGCGCGACGAGGCTGAGGGCGAACGCCAGCGGGCGGCGGAACGTCTCAAGCAGGAACGGTTGGCCCGCGCCCGGACGGAGGCGCAGCGTCTGCGCGGCGAGGCCGGCGACTTCGTCAAGGCGAACCGCGACGATCCGCAACTGATGGACCACCTGCAACGCATCGCGGATCTCGGGGCGGCCCTGCCAGGGACCGAGCCGGCGCCGATCGAGCGTGCCACCTCACTCCTCTCGGCCGACCTAGCCGCCGATCCCATCTACGCCGCCTATGCGTCGCGCCTCCGCGCCGACAAAGCGCGCGACGACGAGCGCAACCTCGCGGTCGCGCTGTCCACGCTGCGAGTAGAACGGGGATTTCTCGTCGCTGAAGTCTTGGAGGACCCGACGGGCGACGACGCGTCCTCCTTCCTGTCCCTCGCCAAGCAGGCCGACGCAGTCCTGGAAGCGCCCGAACTCACGCGCGCTCAGACCATCATGGGCGCGATCGATGCCGCGATCGCGAGGGCCAAGATGACTGACCGATACGAGGAGGCGAAACGCGCCGCTCCGGCCGACAAGACTAAGCCGTGACGGGCGACCGGTGATTGCGGCCGCAGTCGGAGCCGGTCTAGGCTGACGGGCAATTCTCGAGCAGGAGATGGAAGCTTGGCGGAGGACGGCATCACCGGCGACAGCATCGCGCGCCGGCCCTGGCGCTCGCCGGCGGTGGCTTGTGCGCTGGCCGGTGCCGTGCTGCTTCTTCTCCTGTTCGGCCACGTTCTCCGCTACCCCGCCGCCGGCTTGCGCGAGGACGATTCCGCCGCACTCGAAGCTCAGCTGCAAACCAACCAAGCACTGCGCGACCAGCTGGGGCGCCTACGTCGGGCAGCGGGATCGGCGACGTGCCAAGCCCCGACGCGCGGCTCCTCGCCCGGCGGCGCCGCGGTCGAGCCGGCCCTGCTGCCGCCGGCGCCGGCCCGCACGCCGGTGCTTCTGCCCGCGGCGGGGCCGGGCCGCCCCGCAGCACCCGGCACGCTGGCCGGCCTGCTCGACCGCGCCACCGTGCTGGTGCTGGCAGGGGACAGCCTCGGCAGCGGCTTCTTCGTCTCGGACCGGGCGATCGTCACCAACCACCATGTCGTCGGCGACCGTCGGGAGGTGCGCGTCGGCAACAAGGCCCTCGGCGGCTTCGAGCCTGCCCACGTCGTCGCGGTGGGGGCGGGCGACGCGCGCGGCACGGAGGACCTCGCCGTGCTGGAGGTCGAGCCCAAGGCGGGCACCGCGGCGCTGCAGATCGGCGCGGTGCCGGAGCGGCTCGATCCCGTGACGGCCGCGGGCTATCCAGGCGCCGTGCTGGAGACCATTAAAGGCGCTTCCGCCAGCGCGCTGCCCGAGGCCAACTTCACTCAGGGAATCCTCACCTCGCGCCAGGTCCAGGCGCCGGCCGGCATCGGCACGCTGATCCACACGGCGCAGATCGGCCACGGCAATTCGGGCGGTCCGCTCGTCGACGCGGGGGGATGCGCGGTCGGCGTCAATTCTTGGCTGAGCTTCGACGCCCAGGAGGACACGGTGTTCTCCACCTATTTCCAGGCGCTCGACGCCGACGAGCTGCGCAAGTTCCTACACGCCCATGACGTCGCCTTCACGGCCGCCGACGCGCCCTGCCGGCCAGCCGCTGAACCGGTGCCGGCCACCGCCGCGGCCCCTGCGCCCGCACGGCCCTGATGTGGCAACGCTGAGATTCACCACGACGCGGCTTGGCGGACTGGCTGCGGCCGGGCGCGTGGGCGAGCTGCAGCACGCCTTGGTAGCGCCCTTCCTTGATCGCGAGCTCGGACCGCGCCACGGCCGCCTCTTCGCCGACTTCGAGGCCGAGGGTTCCGACGCGCGCGCCTGGTACGCGGACCCCGCTGCGCCGCCGCGCCGCGTCGCCGACCTGCCGCCCGCCGAAGCCGAAGCCGTGCGGGCTGCCGCGGCCGCGCTGCTCGCCGACGTGGCGGCTCTGGCGGAGCGCCTGTCGGCGGCCGGACCGCAACGGGCCGCCCTGGCCCGGGCGCTCGCGGCCGCGACGATCTTTCCGGAAGAGGATCTCTGGTGCGACGGCGACCAGCCGATCGTCGTCAACTGGGGTTTTCATCGCCGCGAACTGCCAGCCGGCACGCCCCAGGCCATCTTGGAAGCGGGACGGCCGCGGCCCGTCGCTCCGTCCGCGGTCGGGCCCGCCGCGGCCTCGCCTCTCCCCGTCCCCCCGGCGCGGCTCTCCGTCGTCGGCGAAAGATCGCGTCTCGGCTGGCGCGCGGTGGCCGGGCTGTGGCTAATCTTCGCGATCTTCGTTCTCGCCTGCTACCGCCTTCTGCTACCGGCCTGCGGCCTCGTCGAGACCTTCGGAGGCGTCGGCGCCTGCCCGGCGGCGGCGGCGAGCGGGCGGGACGCCGCGGCCGAGGGGGCGCGGCTCCAGGCCGAACT
>CAXSEU010000018.1:16459-16760 GCA_964236485.1 uncultured Lichenihabitans sp.
GGGCGGCGCTCGACCTGGTCGGGCTGGCCGACAAGGCCGAACTGCGCGCGGCGGAACTCCAGGTCGCGCAGGCACAACGGATCTGCACCGCGCCGGCCCGCGCCGCGGCCCGCGATCCGCAGGTTGAGCAGCGCCTCCCGGCGGACGCTCCGCGCGGCGCCGTCGAAGTGTCGCTGCTGTGGGAAGGCCACGCCGACCTCGACCTCATCGTCGATTGCCCCGGCGGTGGGCGGCTGTGGCAGGGCAGCGCCGGGCTGCAGGGCTGCGGCGGCCGCCTGCTGCACGACGTCAACAAGGGGGG
>CAXSEU010000019.1:0-2365 GCA_964236485.1 uncultured Lichenihabitans sp.
GCTAACGACGTTCCAGCTCTTCCTCGCAGCCGCGCGCGACTACGCGAAGGTCATCGGGCATGACACCGCTCGGCAGAACATCGAGCGGTATTTGCTCAACGCCGACCCGCACCTGATGGGACGCCAGATCCTTCTGCGTCGTCGCCACCGGGGCGAGCGAAATCCTGGTGCGCCCGAGATCGAGATAGCGATAGCCGATGTCGATCATCGCATGGGGTGTCACGGCGTAGGAGACGCCCGCCATGGCGGCCCAGGCGAACCGGTAATCGTCCTGTTTCGCCGATGTTACCGCATCGGCAGCAGAGGTCCTCGCAACGACGAGTTTCGTATCCTGGCGCGTACCGGCGACGCCGGCCCCCGCACCGACATAGGGCGTGAAGCCGTACCAGGTCCCGAGGTCCAGGTAACCGTTGGCGAGGCCGTCCCAGCGCCAGACATAATCCTTCGCCGAGACATCGCAGCCTAAGCCGCAGGACGCGGTCGCCGAATAGTCGAAGGGGTCGAGGTAGTCCCCGGTGACGTCGAAGCGCACGAAAGAGGTCAGCTTGTACCCGATGCCGAGTCCGAAGGCGTATCCTGAATCGGTGGCTTTGCGATCGAGACTGGTGGTCCGGGCATCGAATGCCGGGTGGTCCTCCTCGGCGTAGGCGGCGTCGCCCCGCAGGTACCAGCCGGTGCCGAATTCGAGGGGCTGCTGCGGTTCGGCGTAGGACGCGCCGGGGGCGTCGTAGAGCGGCATGTCGGCGGCGGACGCCACCCCGGCCGAGATCGTGCTTGCCGCCGCGGCAAGCGCACCCGCCCTGATAATGCCCTTGAGCCGCATGGCCGCTTCCTTCGTTCTCCGGCGCCGCTTCGCGCCGCATCAACCTTCCGGAAACCATAAGCTCGAGTGCTTAAAGTAGGCTTAACCATGAAGGGGATCGCCGCACCGGAACAGACGCCGGTTCATCGCGCCCCAACAGGAAAAGACCGCCTGCACAAGCGCAGGCGGTCTCTTGTTCAACATGGTCACCCGACGTCGGATGAACGCCGTTCAGTACTTGCGGACGAGCGGGGTCGGCGGGGGCGTATAGGGTTCCGGCACGGCAATGTCGGTGAACATCCAGCGCATGCCGAGCGAGACGTCGTTCGAATTCAGCCTGATCTTCTGTACCTCGTTGGTACAGCCGGTAGTGTTGACGCAGCCGATCTGGCTCGAGCGGGCCTCCCCCATGTGCAGGTAGCGGTAGGCAAGCTCCAGCTTGAGGTTCGGCGAAACGGCGTAGGACAAACCGGCGTGAGCCGCATAGGCGAGGTCGAAATCGCCCCGTTCCTTGCCGAAGCCGAAGCCGCCATTGCCGAACCCGTCCGGGCCGCCGACACCGACATCGGTCAGACCGAAGACGCGGTTGTAGCTGCCGCCGACGCCAGCGCCGACGAAGGGCGTCAAGCCATACCAGGTGCCGATGTCGATGTAGCCGTTGGCCAGGAAGACGGAACTCTGCACGTGCCCGGTATATTTGTCGTAGGCGCGCGAGCCATCCGGCGGGTTGAAAAACGCTCCGGCATTGTAGCTCTGGATGGAATCGAGCGACTGGTCCGTCCGGTATTCGCCGGTGACGTCGGCACGCAACCAGTGATTGAACTGATAGCCGACGCCGGCCCTGATGAAGACCGAGTCTTCGAGGCGCTGTTCGTCGAAGCGCGTGTCCGGTACAATGGCGCCGGCATCGAAGCTGGAGCGGATTTCAGGCTTCGACGTGATGCCGACGCCGACATCGCCTCGGATGTACCAGCCGCCGAAGTCGACGGGTTCGACCGGCGCGGGCTCGAAGGCCGGAGGCGGCGGCAGGTCGGCGGCCTGAACGGAACCGGCTATGCCGAAGGCGACCGTCCCCGCAAGAAGAAGGGCTGTCAGCTTGCCCATGAACAAGTTCCCCTTATTTGTGGCGCCGAGGCGTTGTGCGGCGGCGCTCGTCCATGAGCCACCATCACAAGGAATCTTTAAAGCTGGGTTAACCCTAACGTTTAACCCTGGAGCTGCCGGGAATTTCGTCCGCAGGAAGACGGATCCGATTTGAGAAGACTTCGGGCTGATGCCTTGGGGCCACAGCCCCTCGGACATCGCTTCAGCCGCAACCGCCGCCGAATGCTTGCCCAGACACATGATGTACTTAAGACTACCGTGCTGACGGCCTTGGCATGGAGGCGGATGCGACCGGGCGCGGGATTGCTGGAACGTTTGCTCCGGTTCCATCGGCGGGGCGGTCAGTCCAGGGCAAGCCTGATCCGGGAGATCCGGAATCGACAGATGGCGGCTCTCCCGTTAAGCAAAGCGCCGACATCTTTTTGGCGGCGCTTTTCGATCGTGCGGAACGGCTGGTGG
>CAXSEU010000019.1:2430-8061 GCA_964236485.1 uncultured Lichenihabitans sp.
TCGTCGACGAGGTGCCGGACGCCGACCGACTTCTTCCTGTCTGGCCGAACAGGCCTGATCGGCCTTATGGAGACGACCTTGGGAATACCCTTCCACCACACCGCGCGCATCGGCGCCTATGTGCTCAAACAGCACGTCACGGGACGCAAACGCTATCCCTTGGTACTCATGCTGGAGCCCCTGTTCCGGTGCAACCTCGCTTGCGCGGGCTGTGGCAAGATCGATTATCCGGACAAGATCTTGAACCAGCGTGTCTCCCTGGCCGACGCCATGAAGGCCATCGACGAATGCGGCGCACCGGTGATTTCCATCGCGGGCGGCGAGCCTTTGTTGCACAAGGAGATGCCGCAGATCGTCGAAGGCGCCATCGCGCGCAGGAAGTTCGTGACGCTTTGCACCAACGCTCTGCTGATGGAAAAGAAGCTCCACCACTACAAGCCCAGCCCCTACTTCAACTGGTCGGTGCACCTCGACGGCGACGAGCAGATGCACGACAGGTCCGTCTGCCAGACCGGCGTCTACGACAAGGCGGTCTCGGCCATCAAGGCCGCCAAGGCCAAGGGCTTCCGGGTCAACATCAACACGACGCTGTTCAACGACACCGTTCCCGAAAAGGCGGCCCGCTTCTTCGACAGCGTGACGGATATGGGTATCGACGGCATCACGGTGTCCCCGGGCTATGCCTATGAACGCGCTCCGGACCAGCAGCACTTCCTCAACCGCGCCAGGACCAAGGAACTGTTCCGCGGCATCTTTTCGCGAGGCAAGGGCGGCAAGGCCTGGCCATGGTTCCAGTCGCCGCTGTTCCTCGACTTCCTGGCCGGGAACCAGACCTACAATTGCACCCCGTGGGGCAACCCGACCTATACGGTTTTCGGCTGGCAGAAGCCTTGCTACCTGCTCGGCGAAGGTTACGCCAAGACCTTCAAGGAGCTGATGAACGAGACCGAGTGGGAGAAATACGGCACCGGCAATTATGAGAAATGCGCCGACTGCATGGTCCATTGCGGCTTCGAGGCCACGGCCGTGAAGGATGCCGTGAAGGCACCCTGGAAGATGCTGAGGCTCGCTCTCAGGGGCATCAAGACCGAAGGCACCATGGCGCCCGAAATCCCGCTCGAGAATCAGCGTGCCGCAGAATATGTCTTCTCCCGGCATGTGGAGAACAAGATGAGCGAGATCGACGCCAAACCGGCCGGTGATCGCGTCGTCCCGATGGAAGCGGCCGAGTAGTAGCCGAACCCTTCGGGGCTTTCGCCCGGGCGGTTTAATCGACGCGCAATCATTCCAGGCGACACTCGATACGTCATGGCCGCGCGGCCGACGGGTTAGAGCATGAGCGCCTCAGCATCGATGCCGGCCGAGCGCCCTGGGGCCGCATGGGCACTGAAACTCGACGGCGTCGCCACCTGCGTCCTGCTGCTGATGCCTTTGGCGCTGGCGATGTCGTGGCCACGGCTCCTGGCGGTGTGGCAGACCGGCACCTTCTTCGACACCGACGACGCCATGCGCATGGTCGAGGTCCGCGACTGGCTGAGCGGGCAGAACTGGTTCGATCTCGTGGCGCATCGGCTCGAGCCGCCGGGTGGGCTGGCGATGCACTGGTCACGCGTCATCGACGTGCCGATCGGGATCCTGGTCCGTGGCTTCGGCCTCGTGGCCGACCCAATCCATGCCGAGCGTCTGGCGCGCCTCGCCTTTCCGCTCGTCCTTCAAGCCGCGATGATCGGCGCCACGGCCGCCACGGCCCGCATCCTGGCCGGACCCCGCGCGGTCATGCCGGCCGCCTTTCTGATCCTACTGAGCGGCATAGGCTATGCCCAGTTTCAGCCGGGCCGCATCGACCATCACGCGCCACAGATCCTGTTGCTCATGCTTGCGACGGCGACGACGCTGCTCGCCTTGAGGCCGGACCAGGCCCGTTGGGCGGTGGTGAGCGGCATTCTGATCGCCCTGTCGATCGGCATCAGTCTCGAGAACCTGCCGTTCTTCGCGGTTCTTTTGAGCGTTCCGGCCCTGTCCTGGGCGGTCGCCGGAGAGTCCTTCCGCCGCACGCTCCTGTGCTTCGCCGCAGGCCTTGGCGCGGCATTGATCGTTGTTTTCGCCGCGACCGTCCCGCCCGCGCGTTACGGGGTCGGGGCCTGCGACGCCCTCTCGATCGCTCACCTCACGAGCCTTCTCGCCGGAGCCGCAAGTCTCGTCGCCCTGTCGCTTGCCTCGCCCCGCATCCCAATGCCCCGACTGCGGTGGGCCGCCGTGGCGATGGCCGGCGCGCTCGTGCTTGGTCTTATGCTCGCGGCCTATCCGGCGTGCCTGCATGATCCTTATGCCGCCATGGACCCTTTGGTCGAGCGCCTGTGGCTTCGCAACGTCACCGAGGCCCAGCCAATCCTAACCGCGGTGATGCTGCGCCCCGACACTCTGACGCTGCTGGTGCTCCCTCTGCTCGCCGGAGCCCTGGCCACCCTCGGAGCGTGCCTGAGCACCTCGGGGCTGGCGCGCGCGCGCTGGCTCGTGGTCGCGGCGCTGGTCGTCGCCGGCCTCGGCGGCGTTTTCTGGCAGGTTCGCGTCACGTCTTCTGCGGGACCCTTGGCGCTGCTTGGCGGGGCCTGGGCTGTGCTGCGGACGCTCGATGTCGCGCAGCGGCGCGGGGGCATCGTCTACACGGCCCTGCCGCTCGGGGCGATGTGCCTGTTCTCGACCCTGGCCTGGGCCTTCGTGCCGATCCCGGATGCCTGGCAGGGCGGGGCATCGTCAAGCGCGATAGACAGCGCCCCCTGCCGGAGGCCCGAAGCCTTCGAGGCACTGGCTGCCCAGCCGCCTGTCCTGGCGTTCGCGCCGATCGAGTCGGGATCTCACATCCTGGCGCATACAACGCTGCGCGTCCTGGCCGCCCCCTACCATCGCAACCAGCACGGCAACCGCCTTGTCCTGGAGGCCTTCTCGGAGCCGCCGGATGCCGCACGAGGCGTCGTGACGGACAGCGGCGCGGGCGTTCTCACATTCTGCCGCAACGACACGCACCTCAGAATGATCGCCAAGGACGCGCCTTCGAGTCTGGCGGCCGCTCTCCTGAACGGAGCACCCCTGTCCTGGCTCGAACCTGTCGCCTCGAGCGATGCGACCTATCCGATCTACCGCGTCCGCTGAGCCGGTGGCAAAGCCGCCGCGTCGATGCCGTCGAGTCGCGGCGGCTTGCGGAGAGGGCGGGCGCCCGAGGCCTCAGTCGGCGCCGGCCGTCTGAGCCTCCTTCTTCTCGAGATCCTCGCCCGTCTTCTGGTCGACGACCCGCATCGACAGCTTGACCTTGCCGCGGTCATCGAAGCCGAGCAGCTTGACCTTGACCTTTTCCCCTTCCTTGACGACGTCCGAGGTCTTGTTGACCCTCCCCTGCGTCAACTGCGAGATATGAACCAGGCCGTCCTTGGAGCCGAAGAAGTTCACGAAGGCGCCGAAGTCCACTACCTTGACCACGGTGCCCTCGTAGATCTGGCCGATCTCCGGATCGCTGGCGATCGACCTGATCCAGTTGATGGCGGCCTTGATCGAATTGGCATCGCTCGAGGCGACCTTGACCGTCCCATCGTCCTCGATGTTGACCTTGGCACCGGTCTTCTCGACGATCTCGCGGATGATCTTGCCACCCGTGCCGATCACTTCGCGGATCTTGTCGGTGGGGATCTTCAGCGTTTCGATGCGCGGGGCGAACTCGCCGAGTTCCGCCCGCGCCCCGGTGATCGCCTTCGACATCTCGCCAAGGATGTGCAGGCGGCCCTCACGGGCCTGGGCCAGCGCGACCTTCATGATTTCCTCGGTGATCCCCGAGATCTTGATATCCATCTGCAGCGAGGTGACGCCATCGGCCGTACCGGCCACCTTGAAGTCCATATCCCCGAGGTGATCCTCGTCGCCGAGAATGTCCGATAACACGGCGAAACGCTCGCCCTCGAGGATCAACCCCATGGCGATGCCGGCCATCGGCCCCTTCAGCGGGACGCCCGCGTCCATCAAGGCCAGCGACGAGCCGCAAACCGTGGCCATTGAGGAGGAGCCGTTCGACTCCGTGATCTCGGATACGATGCGGATCGTATAGGGAAACTCGGCTGCGGTCGGCAGCATCGGCCGGACGGCGCGCCACGCCAGCTTGCCGTGGCCGATTTCGCGGCGGCCCGGTGAGCCCATGCGGCCGGTCTCGCCGACCGAATAGGGAGGAAAGTTGTAGTGCAGGAGGAAGCGCTCCTTGTAGGAGCCCTCGAGGCTATCGATGTACTGCTCGTCCTCGCCGGTGCCGAGCGTCGCTACCACCAGGGCCTGGGTCTCCCCACGGGTGAACAGGGCCGAGCCATGGGCGCGTGGCAGGATGCCGACTTCCGCCACGATGGGCCGCACCGTCTTGAGGTCGCGACCGTCGATGCGGGTGCCGTGATCGAGGATGTTCCAGCGCACGACCTTGGCCTGGACTGCGTGGAACGCTTCGGCCAAGAGGCTCGGGGCAAACTTGGCTTCGCCGCCGACAGGAGCCAGCGCGTTCATCATCTTCGTCTTGGCGGCGTCGATCGCCTTGTAGCGATCCGCCTTGGCCGTGATCGCATAGGCGGCCTTGAGATCCGTCTCGATGACGGAGAGCACGACCTGCTCGACGGCCGACATGTCCGGCGGAACGTAGTCGCGCGGCTCCTTTGCGGCCTTCTCGGCGAGACGGATGATGGCCTCGATCACGGGCTGGAACCCCGCATGCCCGGCCATGACGGCCTTCAGCATGATCTCCTCGGACAGCTGCTTGGCCTCCGATTCCACCATCAGCACCGCATCGCCCGTGCCGGCGACCACGAGTTCGAGCACCGACTCCTTCATCTGGTCGATGGTCGGATTGACCTTGATCTCGTTCCTGATCATGCCGACGCGCGCCGCGCCGACCGGTCCCATGAAGGGAATGCCCGAGATCGTCAGCGCTGCGGAGGCCGCCACCATGGCCAGGACATCGGGGTCGTTCTCGAGGTCATGCGAGAGAACCGTGACGACGACCTGCGTCTCGTTGCGGTAGCCTTCGGGAAAGAGCGGGCGGATGGGACGGTCGATCAGACGCGAGACCAGCGTCTCCTTCTCGCTCGGCCGACCTTCCCGTTTGAAATAGCCCCCTGGGATGCGGCCTGCCGCAAAGGATTTTTCCTGGTAATTGACGGTGAGCGGGAAGAAGTCCTGCCCAGGTTTTGCCGACTTGGCCGAAACCACCGTCGCCAGGACCGTGGTTTCGCCATAGCTGGCCAGCACGGCTCCATCGGCCTGTCGGGCGATCTTGCCGGTTTCGAGCACGAGCTTTCGCCCGGCCCAGTCTATTTCTTCGCGATGAATGTCGAACATGTCGTCTCTTTCATGCGAGCCTGCGATCTGCCATGCGCAAGATGGCGAGGGGCTGCGGGTCCGGTGATCCGGGGAGCAGCCTCTGGCGATCCTGCCATGGCCAGGCTCGATTGGCGGTCGAAAGCGGCCCCATGCCGCCTTCTATTTCATCTGGTCGAGGACACCCATGGTCCGTCGAATTGAGTTGGTCAGGTGAGGACAGGAAGAAAAACCGCAAGCCATCACTGACGCTTGTCGCGCTGCACCCTGGTCGAACCGACCCGCAGCCTT
>CAXSEU010000019.1:8085-10588 GCA_964236485.1 uncultured Lichenihabitans sp.
GGAGGGCGGGCCGTCATGAGCAAGCGGGTGTGATTAGCGGCGAATACCGAGACGCTCTATCAGCGACTTGTAGCGGGATTCGTCCTGCTTCTTGACGTAGTCGAGGAGCGAACGGCGGGTCGAGACCAGTTTCAGCAGGCCGCGCCGCGAATGATTGTCTTTGTTATGCGTCTTGAAGTGCTCGGTCAGGTTGGTGATCCGCTCTGTCAGGATAGCGACCTGAACTTCGGGCGAGCCGGTGTCACCCGACTTCAACGCATAGTCCTTCATGAGCGCGGTCTTGCGCTCGGCAGTAATCGACATCGACGGTCCTTTCTTGGCGTGGGAAAGCTTGAAGCTGGTGCTTCGCGGCTCGTGGCGCATGTTGCCGGGATGTCGTCCAGCCAACCGCGCCCGATCTCAAGATCGGAGCCGAGGTCTCTATACAGCAAAAACCTGCGACGACCAGCCCTCTTGTAGGCGGATCGTTCAGGGACGGGACGCCCGCGCGCCGATCAGGACCCGGCTCGGCCGGCGCTCGACCACCACCGCGCGGCTGAAGCCTCTGCGATCGGTCGAGGTCACGGTAACGGGTTTGCGACGCGTCGCCTGCTTCTTCATCTCGGTCCTGACATCCTCGATGTCGGCTCCCATCAGTTCTGCCGCCAGGTGGGCCTGATGCTCGGCGTCGTCGGTCAATCCCGCTGCGGCCGCGAGTGCCTCCACGAGGTCGGGCGGGTCATGACGCACCCGCCGCTTGCCATATTTGGTGTTCCAGACGTCACTCATCGATCCCTCCTGCCGCATCATCCTAGCGGACATGTTGCACTGCAGCAATCAACGGCTTTCGCCGTCTCGAGGTTCCGATCACCGCCGCGGCCTAAAAGGGCAGGTTGAAGACGCGGTAAGGCTGCAGCGCGCCCTCCTCGACGGGTCCGAACGCCACCGCGACGCCGCCGCAGGACGCGTAAGCCATGCCCTCGGCCGGGGGCTGGCGGCCGCGCAGGATCAACGGCTGCCCGCGGCGCAATTTGGCAGCCTCGTAGCGATCGATCGCGACACCGGGAACCTCCTCGAGTCCAGCCTCGACGGACCGCATGAGGGGCAGGACCGCGAAACCATCCAGGTCCGCCAGGGGCATCGCGACGGCATCCGCTTCACGAAACGGGCCTACCCGCGTCCGCCGCAGGGCCTCGACGTGCCCGAGGCATCCGAGCCGCGCCCCAAGATCGCGCGCGATGGCCCGCACGTAGGTTCCCTTGCCGCAGCGCGCCTCGAAAACGGCCGTCTCCGGAGTCGTCTCCAGGAGGTCAAGCGACAGGATCGTCACGGGCCGTTCCGCGAGCTCGAAAACCTCGCCGTCGCGCGCGCGGTCGTAGGCGCGTTCGCCCGCCACCTTGATGGCCGAAAATGAGGGCGGCCGTTGCATCAGCGTGCCGATGAAGCTCGGCAACAGGGCCTCGACCTCGCTCCGCTCCGGCCGCAACGCCGAATGAGCGATCGCGCGGCCTTCCGAATCATCGCTGTCCGTCTGGACTCCCCAGCGCACCCGGAACCGGTAGGCCTTCTCGCCGTCCTGCACAAAGGGGACGGTCTTGGTCGCCTCCCCGAAAGCGATCGGCAGGATGCCGGAGGCCAGCGGATCGAGCGTGCCCGCGTGGCCGACCTTCTTGGCGCCGAAGAGGTATTTGAGCCGGCTGACCGCTTGCGTGGAAGTCATGCCGACAGGCTTGTCCAGCACCACCCAGCCGTTGACCTCCACCTTCTGCCGCTTGCGCGGCGGCGGGCGCGGCGCGTCGAGGTCAGGCTCCCGCGTCTCCATGATCGTCATGGTTCGGACCCGTCCGGTCCGTTGCCGTCGTGCTCCCCGGGCGCTTCCTCGCCGAGGACCGCGAGATCGCGCCTGACCTCCGGCGTCTCCAGAAGACGATCGATGCGTGACGATTTTTCGAAGCTCTCGTCGGCCCGGAACCGGACCTCGGGTGCAAAACGAAGATTGACCTTCTGCGCGAGTTCGGACCGCAGCAGCTTCCGGTGCCGGTCGAGCGCCGCGACGACGGGCTCGATGTCCCGCCCGCCGAGCGGCATGACATAGACGGTCGCGAGCTTGAGGTCCGGCGACATCCGCACCTCCGGGACGGTGACGACGTGGCTCTCAAGCACGGGGTCGTCGATGACCCCGCGCGAGATGATATCGGCCATGACATGGCGAACCACCTCGCCCACCCGCAGCATGCGCTGCGAGGGTTGCGTGCCGGAATGATGAGCTCTCGACATAAAACACGTCCTGAACGACCGTACAGCCGTGTCAACGCACGGGACCGGCACGGTTCACAAAGAAATCGATGGGCCTCAC
The DNA here is from genome assembly GCA_964236485.1 of uncultured Lichenihabitans sp. GTDB lineage: Bacteria > Pseudomonadota > Alphaproteobacteria > Rhizobiales > Beijerinckiaceae > Lichenihabitans. The sequence continues at coordinate 10,421 of CAXSEU010000019.1, forward strand.
GCCCGCTCGGCAAAATGCCGAACACTTTTAAGGGGCCTGCGGTCTCGCGTAGGCCGAGAGCTTCCGGAACGCATCCGGCGAGCCTGACGATCAGGCCCGCCGCTACGTGGAGCGTAGGATTGGCGAACTAGAGGGAGCGCTTTTCCTCATGAACGCGATAGCACTCGA
>CAXSEU010000019.1:10598-16589 GCA_964236485.1 uncultured Lichenihabitans sp.
CATCGCCCTGGCGCATGTCCTGGTAGCTTTCAAAGGCCATACCGCATTCCTGGCCGGCCAGCACTTCCTTGACCTCGTCCTTGAAGCGCTTGAGCGTCGACAGCTTGCCTTCGTGCACAACGACATTGTCTCGAATGAGCCGGACGTTGGCGCCGCGCTGGACGTTGCCGTCGGTGATCCGGCAGCCCGCGACCTTGCCCACCTTGGAGATGTTGAACACCTCGAGGATGAGCGCGTTGCCCAGCATCTCCTCGCGCAGGGTCGGCGGAAGCAGGCCCGACATGGCCGCCTTCACGTCATCCACGAGATTGTAGATGATGTTGTAGTAGCGAACCTCGATGCCGGACTGTTCGGCGAGCGAGCGGGCCTCCTTGTGAGCCCGGACGTTGAAGCCGAGGATCACGGCATGGGACGCCTCGGCCAGCGTGACGTCGGACTCCGTTATGCCGCCGACCCCCGAGTGAACCACGCGCGCGGCGACTTCCTCGTTGCCGAGCTTTTCCAGCGTCGCGATGATGGCCTCGACCGAGCCTTGAACGTCGCCCTTGAGCACCAAGGGTAGGTCCTTGCGGCCGACGGTCTTGATCTGGCTCATCATGTCGGCCAGCGAGCCGCGCACCGAACCGCCGCGGGCGGCAAGCTTCTCGCGCTTCTGCCGATCACGATATTCCGTGACTTCGCGCGCCCGAGCCTCGTTCTCGACCACTGCCACGCGGTCGCCAGCGTCCGGTGCGCCCGAGAAGCCGAGAACCTCGACCGGGAAGGACGGTCCGGCCTGATCGGTGCTTTCCCCCTGATCGTCGATCAGCGCCCGCACCCGTCCCCACTGAGACCCGGCCACGATCAAATCGCCGACCCTCAATGTGCCGCGCTGCACGAGAACCGTGGCGACAGAACCCCGGCCGCGATCGAGCCGCGCCTCGATCACGGTGCCTTCGGCATCGCGCTCGGGGTTGGCCTTGAGATCCAGAACCTCGGACTGCAGTTCGATGGCTTCGAGCAGCTTGTCGAGGTTGGTGCGCTTGAGCGCCGAAACCTCGATCTCGAGCGTATCGCCGCCCATGCTTTCCACCTGCACGTCGTAGTGCAAGAGTTCCGAGCGGACCCGCTCCGGCTTGGCGCCGGCCTTGTCGATCTTGTTGATCGCCACGATCATCGGCACCTTGGCGGCCTTGGCGTGATTGATCGCCTCGATGGTCTGCGGCATGACGCCATCGTCGGCCGCGACCACGAGGACCACGATGTCGGTCACCTTGGCGCCGCGCGCCCGCATTGCCGTGAAGGCCGCATGGCCGGGCGTGTCGATGAAGGTGATGGGCGCGCCGTTCGGCGACCTCACCTGGTAGGCGCCGATGTGCTGCGTGATGCCGCCGGCCTCGCCGGACACCACGTTGGCCTCGCGGATCGCGTCGAGCAAAGACGTCTTGCCGTGATCGACATGGCCCATGATGGTGACGACCGGCGGACGCGGCTCGAGGTGCTCGTCGGCATCGGGAGCGTCGAAGAGCCCTTCTTCCACGTCGGATTCGGCGACGCGCTTGACCGTGTGGCCGAGTTCTTCCGCCACGAGCTGGGCCGTGTCGGCGTCGATCACGTCCGTGATCTTCGCCATATTGCCCTGCTTCATCAGCAGCTTGATCACATCGACAGCTCGCTCCGACATGCGGTTGGCGAGTTCCTGGATGGTGATGGTCTCGGGCAGGACCACGTCGCGCGACAGGCGCTCCTTGGTCTCGCTGGCGCCAAACCCTTTCATGCGCTGCGTCCGGCGACGGAAGGACGCGACGGAACGCGTGCGGTCCTCCTGCTCGGACGTGGCGCTGGTCACGGTCAAGCGGCCGCGGTTCTTCTGCTCGCTGCCGCGGGCCGGACGAGCAGGCGGAATACGGGGCACGGGCATGGCGGGACGGCGCAGGATGCCCCGCGCGGCTTCCTCGGCCGATACGCCGGCCGGGCGGGCACCCACCGGTGCGCCTTCGCCGGCCGGAAGCCGGCGCCGGGCCTCGTCCTCGGCCTTGCGGCGCGCCTCGGCTTCCTGGGCGCGGCGCGCATCCTCCTCGCGCTTGCGGGCTTCGGCGGCTTCCCGCTCCCTGGCGTCCCGTTCTTCGCGTTCGGCCCGAAGCTTGGAGTCGATCTCGGCGCGGCGACGGTCTTCCTCCTCGCGCGACTTGGCGCCGACGAGCGCCCTGGTGCGCGCGTCGCGCTCCTCGTCCGTCAGGGTCCGCAGCACGACACCTGTCTGCGGCCGGGCACCGGGCGGCTTGGCCGGCGGCGCGCCGCGGCTCGGGGGTGCCGAGGCGCCTGCACGGGCCGCAGGCGTGGCACCGCGACCGACGGCCGCCTGGGAGGTGGCACTGCGCGAGGGCGAGGACGCGGCAGCGGACCGGAAGGGAGCCCCGACCGGGCGGGAAGGCGGCATCACCGGTTGCGGCGACGCGCCGGGGGTCGCGCGCGCCGAAACCGTGGGCGCGGGGGCTGGCGAAGGGGAAGCTTCGATGGCGGGAGCCGGAGCGGCCTCGGGCTGAGCCATGGCGGCCGACGCCGCGACCTCCTGGATCGACGCCGGTGCGGGCGCGTCCTTCCGCGCCTCCGCGACCGGCGCGGGAGCTTCCGGTGCGACCGAAGGCGCAGTCGCAACCGGTGCCGGCGATGGCGCGGCCGGTACGATAGCCGGAGCGGGGTTCGGCGCGGCCGGCGCCGGAGCGGACCCCACCGATGTGATGGCGGAAGCCGGTGCGGCGGGAGCCGAAGCGACCGGACGCTGCGGCACTGTCACGCCGGCGCGGGCCTGCACGCCAGCCGCGGCAGGTGGTGGCGTTACCGAAGGACGGGCCGCCGGGGCCGGGGCCTGGGGGCTGGGGGACGCTTGAGCGGGCGGAGCCTCGCCGGGCCCGAGGGCGCGCCGCTTGACCTTCTCGACCACGACCTGCTTCGTGCGACCGTGGGAAAAGCTTTGCCTCACCGTGCCCTGCTCGACAGGACGCTTCAAAGACAACGTCTTTGTCGGGTTCACGCTCAAAGTCTTTTCACCAACGTTGTTCGATTCACTCATCAGTCATTCGTCCCAGGGCCGTGCCCGTTGCCCAATCCGCCTGCGCCGCAGCCCGCCGCCTGGTAGCGACTGAGTCCCGGCAAGTCTCGCTATTCATCGATGGACCCATGCGGTCCCGCGGCCATCATCGCCTGCGGGCTTCCGCAGCGGAATCGGTCCAACCGCTGCGAGCGCGATATGAAACCTTTGCTCGCCGATCCCACGGCCAGCGCAGCGTGTATCACATTTGTACGTCCCAATGCCAAATCCAATTGGTCGGAGCGAAAGATTTGCACGCGCTCGATGCTGTCGGCCCCCTCCCCAAGTTGCCGCCTCATCGATGCCTCGATCTTTCGCGTCCCGTCGACGCTCCCGTCGAGGGCATGGATCAAGGCGGCGAGCCGCCTCGACCCAGCGGCGGCCTCCACCTTGGCCGATCCAGCGACAACGAGCCCGGCCTTGTTGGCCAGGGACAGGGCCTGAAGAGCATCGCGTTCCAGCAGCGTGTCGACCATGGCGACAACGTCTGGCGAAACCATGACCTCCCGCTTGAACGCCCGCTTGAAGCTTTTCCGCCGCAGGGCTTCCGCCAAGACCCCCGCCTCCCCGGTCACCCAGGCGCCGCGGCCCGGCAGCTTGGCCCGGACATCCGGCACCACGGCGCCGTCGGGTCCTACGACGAACCGCAACAGCGCCTCGGGGGGTCCCTTGACCCGCGTGACGATGCAACTCCGTTCGGGCCCGTCGGACTCGGGGAGCGGCTCCTCTCCCGCCTCGGGCAGCATACCGGCATCCATCTCGGGACCTGGCATGTCACGCATGATGGAGCCCTCTCGTTCCTATTGCTCAGCCTCCGCCGCCTCGCCTTCCTCCTGCGGCTCCGGTTCGGCTTCGATCCAGCCGGCATGAACCCGCGCGGCCATGATCATGGCCTCTGCCTCTTCGCGGGGTAGCTCGAAACTCTCGAGATAACCGGCATGGCGGGTCGCCTCGCCGTCCTTGCGCTCGGTCCAGCCCACGAGGTCGTCCGGCACGCAGCCGGCGAGGTCCTCGACGGTCTTGACGTCGTTCTCCCCCAGCTTGACCATCATGGCCGTGGTGACGCCGGGAACCTCGCGGACCTGATCCTCCACCCCGAGTTCGCGACGCTTGTCGTCGAACCCGGCCTCGACGGCGGCGAGGTAGTCGCGTGCCCGCGTCTGGATTTCCTTCGCTGTATCGTCGTCGAACCCTTCGATATTTCCAAGCTCCGACACCTCCACGTAGGCGAGTTCCTCGACAGACCGAAAGCCTTCGGAGGCCAGGAGCTGGCCGACGACTTCGTCGACGTCGAGCGCCTGCATGAAAATATCGGTCCGCTCGGCGAATTCCTTCTGCCGACGCTCCGATTCCTCGGCCTCGGTCAGGATGTCGATATCCCATCCGGTCAGCTGCGAGGCGAGCCGCACGTTCTGGCCGCGCCGCCCAATCGCCAGCGAGAGCTGGTCGTCGGGCACCACGACTTCGATCCGCGACGAATCCTCGTCGAGCACCACCTTGACCACTTCGGCGGGTTGCAAGGCGTTGACGATGAAGGTCGCGGCGTCCGGCGACCAGGGTATGATGTCGATCTTCTCGCCCTGCAACTCGTTGACCACCGCCTGCACGCGCGAGCCGCGCATGCCGACGCAGGCACCGACCGGGTCGATCGAATTGTCGCGCGACGTCACGGCGATCTTGGCTCGAGACCCGGGGTCCCGCGCCACGGCCTTCACCTCGATGATGCCGTCATAGATCTCGGGCACCTCCTGCGTGAAGAGCCTGGTCGTGAACTGGGGATGGGTGCGGGAAAGGAAGATCTGCGGCCCACGCTGCTCGCGCCGCACATCGTACACATAGGCCCGGATGCGGTCGCCGGGACGGAAGGTTTCGCGCGGGATCAGTTCGTCCCGCCGGACGATCGCCTCGCCGCGGGCCGCGAGATCGACGACCACGTTGCCGTATTCGACCCGCTTCACCACGCCATTGATGATGTCGCCGATCCGGTCCTTGTAGTCCTCGTATTGCTTGTCGCGTTCGGCCTCGCGGACTTTCTGGACGATGACCTGCTTGGCCGACTGCGCCGCGATGCGGCCGAAATCGAAAGGCGGCAGCGTCTCGGCGATCCAGTCGCCGACCTGGGCGGCCGGGTTCTTGCGGCGCGCGTCGGCGGCGGTGATCTGGGTGGCGTCGTTCTCGATCTCGTCGACCACCAGGAGGAGGCGCGAAAACCGCAGCTCGCCGGTCTTCGGGTTGATCTCGGCCCGAACCTCGGTCTCCTGGCCGTAACGCGAGCGGGCCGCCTTCTGGATGGCATCCTCCATAGAGGACAGCACGATCTGGCGGTCGATCGACTTCTCGCGGGCGACCGCGTCGGCGATTTGCAGAAGTTCAAGCCTGTTGGCGCTGACGGCCATGGGAGGTCTCCTCAGGGATTCTTGCGTGTCTGGCGCGGAGCGCTATCGCGGCTTCCGGCCGCTTTGATGCCGGCCGGCACGGAGCGCTTCGGCTTCGGCTGCTTGGAAAACCGCCCGGGACCGGACCGCTTGGCGGTGTCGTCCACGCCCGCATTCAGGGGATCATCGTCGGCGGCACCACCCGAGGCTTGGGCCCTGAGGCTTTCGCGGATGAGCGCCTCGGTCAGCATCAGCTTGGCTTCCCCGATGTCCGCGAGGCGGAGCCGGACGGTCGCTTCCTCGTCCGGCTTGGCGTCGGGCCGATGCAGTTCCAGCGTGCCGTCTCCGACGCTGCCCAGGAGGCCGCGGAACCGCTTCCGGCCGTCGAGCGGCACCGCGAGTTCGATACGGGCCTCATGGCCCGCGGCGCGGACATAGTCCGATCGCCGCACCAAGGGCCGGTCGATGCCGGGCGAAGACATTTCCAGCCGATAGGCCCCCGAGATGGGATCGTCGAGGTCGAGCACCGGCGAAAGCGCCTTGCTG
>CAXSEU010000020.1:0-12083 GCA_964236485.1 uncultured Lichenihabitans sp.
GACCATCGGCGCGACGTTGGAAGAGCCGCTGATCGTCAATTCCGCCATGGCGGCCACCGACAGAAAGCTCGCCGTGCGGACCGCCATGGAGCGGGTCGGCCTTCGGCCTGAATTCGGGGGCCGCTATCCGCATATGTTCTCGGGGGGCCAGCGTCAGCGCATCGCCATCGCCCGCGCCTTGATGTTGCGGCCCAAGATCCTGGTGCTCGACGAGCCTGTCTCGGCCCTCGACGTCTCCATCAGGGCGCAGGTGCTGAACCTCCTGGCCGACCTTCAGGACGAGTTTCGCCTCTCGTACCTCTTCGTGTCGCACGACCTTTCGGTCGTTCGGCACATCGCAGGGCGGATCCTCGTCGTCTACCTCGGCCATGCGGTCGAGATCGGCACGCGCGCCTCGATCTTCGAGGCGCCGCAGCACCCCTATACGAAGGCGCTGCTCGCCGCGACGCCCGTCGCGGATCCGACGGTGCGGCGCACGCGGACCCCGCTCAAGGGGGAGCCTCCGTCACCGATCGACCCTCCGTCCGGATGCGTCTTCCATCCCCGCTGTCCCCTCGCCTTCGACCGGTGCCGGATCGACGTACCGCCGCTGGAGTTGAAACAGGGACGCGAGGTCGCCTGTTGGGCGGTGGAGCGATGACGGCTTCGGCGCTTGTCCAGGACCCATTGCATGACGTATGGAGCGGGGCGCACTTCGTCGGACCTTGCCGCCATGTCGATGAGCCACCTCGCCGCCGCCGGGACTAGCGCATGTCATGCTGTCGCTGACATGCGCAGGCTCAAAAAGATCGAGCCTGTTCACAGACATACGCTGAAGCCTCGCTTCAACGTATGTCTGGCAGGCTCTAGAGACCTGCTTCGGCGACCCGCGACAGCAGCTGCCGCGACCATCTTCGCCGCTCTTCCAATCATGACGGGGGGCGGACATGCCGCAGGTAAGCCCGATCCGGTCGGGGTATGGCTGATCGAAGACGCGCGCGCCCGCATCCGCGTCGAGAAGTGCGGAGCATCGGACAAGGACCTTTGCGGCTACGTGGTGTGGCTGAAATCGCCGCTGAGCGACGACGGCAAACCGCGCGTCGACGCCAAGAATCCGGACTCCAAGAAGCGGGCCCGGCCCTCGCTAGGCCACCAGATGATGATGGGCTTGAAGCCCGTCGAGGACGATCGCTACGAAGGCAAGGTCTACGATTCGGAAGAAGGCAAGTTCGTGGAGGTGTCGGTGTCCATGGAGGAAGCCGACGAGCTTGCGATCCATGGCTGCCTGCTCAAGATCCTTTGCGGGTCGCAGACCTGGACCCGCGTCAAGGACATCGCGCCGGGGCAGTTGACCGGTCCCACCGACGGCCCGAACGGCCCCCGAGCGGATCCCGAGTGGGCACCTCGCCCCGGGCACGGGACGTCTGCCACGAAGGGTTGACGCCGAACTGCGCCGCCCCCGGGGCGATCGGCGCCAGGATCCGGCCGCCGTGCACGGCACATGAGGAGCCTTGTCGGTCTTCACCGATCGCCCTGGAACGTGCTCGAGCGCTTCCTCAATCCGGCGCCCTTCGACACCGGACCCGAGTAGCACCGGGCCGCCGCCTCAGGCGCAGCAACTGGCCCGATTTGTCGTAGGCGGCAGGTCGATGACGGGGTTCTGATCGAAGAACCCGACCGGCAGGAGGGTGAACCCGCAGGTGACGCAAGGCTGAACCGGATGGTCCTCGGGGCGCGGCAGGTGATGCACTCCGAAACTATGCCAGAGCACGATGTCGGTGTTCTCGATCGGCCGATCCTCGGCCGTCCAGGCCGCGAGACCGTCGTCACCGGTGGACTGGTTGACGAATTCACCCGCCGGATAGCGCTGCTCCGCATCGAACGGCGTCACCCACAACTGGTGCTGGATGAAGCGGCCGCGCCGCCCCGAAGGGCTGTCGGGATGCGTGAAGGGGAACACCGGGGAGCGGGCCTCGAGCTTGTAGCCGGTCGGCGTTCCGACCCAGTTCATGCTGCCCGGATTGACGACCTTCCAGTAGCGCATCTTGGAGAAATCGAAGTCCCGCTGCGCCTGCAACTCTGTTTTCAGCGGCGTCTCCTGCACGAAGAAGGCGTTGCCATAGGGGTTTTCGGGTCCCGCCGGCGGCACCACGGTGTCGCACTCGACCACCGTGTTGTTGGGACCATCGACCTCCATGTCGAGGCGGGCGTTGAACACGTGCTGATGGATATGCCCGACCACGCCGGGGGCGACTTCCGTTCCGTATTTGCCGGGTTGGCCGGGATGGCAGGCGGCCGTGTTGATGATGCCGGTGGCCTTCATCTCGTATTCGATGCGGCCATCCTGGTGCAGGTACCAGTAGGAGGCATATTCGTAATTGCCGATGGTCGAGATCGACGACACCACGAGACGCCGAGCGCGGCGCACCTCGGTACGCTCTGTGCGCACGTCGAAATGCTTCCACGACAAACCGGCATCCTCTTCGTGCAGGCAGATGCACTTCTCGATGGTGCGCGGCTCGCCCAGCATGGTGGGCACCTCGGCATCGAAATAATGGATGGCACGCAGGCAATCGCAGCCGAGCTTCAGAGAAGTCGCCATGCGGCCGAAGCCGTATTCGCCGATGTCGAAGACGTTCTTGCGGTAATGGCTCCGCTCCGGCGTCCCGTAGGGCACGACCATCTCGGCAATGGAGGCGCGGTAGACCACCGGCCGGCGTCGGCCATCGACCGCGTAGCCGATGGTGTGCAGCACCAGCCCCTCGCGGCCGTTGAACCCGACGCGGAAATCCCAGTTCTCCCACGTCACCTTGCGGCCTTCGACCACGAAGCCGGCGCCCTCGGGCTGTACCACGTCGAGCGGTGCCGAGGGCTTGCGGTAGGCGGTAAGGATTGCCGAATCGTAGTTGAGCGGCGTGCGCGGCACCGGGACGTACTCGCCGTCGGCCTCGAAATGATCGTCGATGCGCAGGATTTCGAGCGTGCCGAGGTCGATCAGCGCATGCAGCCCCTCCACCGGATGGGCGTAATAGTTATCGAGCGGGAACAGCCGCATCCAGATGAAGCAATAGAGGACGCGGCGCCCCCGTTCGACATCGTGGCCGAAGTCCCCCACGGTCCAGGGGTCGACGCACATCTGCTCGACATCGTCCAGCAGGCCGCGGCGGCGCAAGGCGTCCCGGAAGCGGGGGTCGGCCCGCACCGCCTTCTCGATCTCGAAGACTTCCTCCACCGCCACCATGGCGCGGGCATTTTCGTCGAACCGGTCCGACATCACCTTGCCGGCTTTAAGATCGACGCGGCCGATCCACACGCCGAGCTTGCCGCGCTGAAACGCGTTGTAGCGGGCGCTTCGCGCGAAGGGCGCGCCGGGCGTGAATTCCCGGACGACCTCCTTGGCGGGCTCGTCGATGTCGATCGTCTCGACCCTGAGGTCCTCGCCCCAGCCGTAATGGTCGCGGATGATGGCGGCCGCGGCGCCGATCTCCGCCGCGCTCAGCGGATCGAGCGGGTGGCTGGCTTCGACGGCTGCCGCACGCCCCTGATGCGCCGCGCATACGTTCATCGTACCGATCTCCGGTTTCGAGCCTCGATCACGGCGCACATGCGGTGTTCGCCGGAGTCCGTCTGAAATCCATCCCATCGAAACGATAGTCCGAAACGCTGCTCGAAGTCGAACGACGAAACGGGCCGAAGTCTCAGGCGTATTGCTGTGGCTGTGGATGTCAAAGCCCGAAACCTGTCGTTCGGTCGGCTCATTCGGATTGCTCCGACGCCGGAGCGAATGTTGCCCGTTACACGAGTCCTGTGCCGCGTTTTCTGGGCCAGCGCATGTCAGCAACAGCATGACATGCGCTGGCGGCTCGAGCCCGGGGCTCTCGTCTCAAAGCCTGCCGAACACCTTGTGACGACGGCAGCTTTGCGGCGTCGCGGGTTGAAGCAGCTGTTTCGCCTTCGGACGGTATCGGTCGTGACACGCCGCATCGATCAGGCCCCGAAGTGCCGGCGATCGCTCCGGCCCTGCAGGGTCGCTTCGCGCAAGGGCAAAGCCTTAGGCGGCGTCCCCGGAAGGCGCGATGACGCTGTAAAACATCCGAGACACGATGTAACGTCCGCCCGACCCGGATCGATCGGATCATGCAGCAGCCGCCAAGGCGGCGCGGGGAGGGATCCATGAAGGCGTTCTGGGTGATGGCCCTGGCTCTGGGGGCTTCGCTGCCTGGCGCGGCGGCGTTCGCGCTGGATCGGACCGTCGAGACGCCTTCGTCCGCCGCCACCGCCGCCCGCACCTTGGTCTCGGTGCCGCAAGGCGGCCCAGAAGCGCAGGCGATCAGGAAGAACCTCGAAGCCATCAAGCTGCCGCCTGGCTTCAAGATCAACCTTTATGCCTTGGTGCCGGACGCCCGCATGATCGCGGTGGGACCGCAGGGCCTCGTCACCTATGTCTCCACGCGGAAAACCAAGGTCTATACGATGACCGATCGCGGGCATACCGGGATGGCCGAGGAGGTGCGGGAGTTCGCTCCGGCGATCCGGTTCAACAACCCGAACGGCATCTGCTTCTCCAAGGACGGCGTTCTGTTCAGCGTCGAGCAGAACCGTGTTCTGGCCTTCCCGGCGGCGGAACTCTCCTTCGAGGATTCGAATATCGCCTTCTCGACGGTCGTCAAACTAGGTGAGCTCATTCCCGCGTCGGAAGAAAGCGTCAACCATTCGGCCCGGGTCTGCCGCGTCGGCCCCGACGACAAGCTCTACATCGCCATAGGTCAGCCCTACAACGTCTTCCCGCCGGAGAAGTACGACATGTACGACAAGGCCGGGTTAGGCAGTATCGTCCGGATGGATCGTGACGGCGGCAACCGGGAGATCTTCGCTCACGGCATCCGCAATTCGGTCGGCCTCGATTTCGCACGCGATGGCAGCCTGTGGTTCACGGACAACCAGGTGGATGGCATGGGCGACGACAAGCCCCCTGGGGAACTCAACCGGGCCACAAAGGCGGGTGAGAACTTCGGCTTCCCCTGGTACGGCGGAGGCCACACGAGGACGGTCGAATACGAGGCCCAGATCCCGCCGTCGGACGTGGTGTTTCCCGTCGTCGAGGAAGTGGCTCATGCGGCCGACCTCGGCATGGTGGTCTATGCCGGCAAGATGTTCCCGAAGGAGTACCAGGGTGCCATTTTCTCGGCGCAGCACGGCTCCTGGAACAGGACCGTTCCCGTCGGGGCGCGCGTCATGGTCACCAAGCTCGATGCCGAAGGCAAGGCGCCCCAAGGCTCCAGGCCTTTCGCGGAAGGCTGGCTGAACGAAGACCAGGAGTATATCGGTCGCCCCGTCGACGTCGAAGAGATGCGGGACGGATCGTTGCTGGTCTCCGATGATCTCGCGGGCGCCGTCTATCGGATCACCTACGAAAGCAGATAGCCGTCCCCGGCATGCCCGTTCTCGCAATCGCATTGCCAGCACTCGGGCACCCTGTTAAATTTTGGACTCGCCGCGGGACGAACACGGCGTCAACAGGAGGAAAGCATGACCTGGACAGTTCCCCTCATCGAAGAAATGTGCCTCGGCATGGAAGTGACGAGCTACGAGTCGGCGGAAATCGAATTTTGATCTCCGGGTCGGTTGCGACCTGAAGGTCGCATATGCGCGTCGTTGTGCTTGGCTCGGCCGCGGGCGGCGGATTTCCCCAATGGAATTGCCGCTGTCCCGTTTGCCGGCTGGCTTGGCGGGGCGACCCTCGTGTCCGCGCACGAACGCAGTCGAGTTTGGCCGTGAGCGCGGATGGACTGTCCTGGGTCTTGCTTAACGCATCCCCGGATTTGAGGCAGCAGATCCTCCTGAATGCGCAGCTTCATCCCCGGGGGGCGCGGCACACGCCCATCGAAGCCGTGGTTCTGACGAATGGCGATGTGGATCATGTCGCAGGTTTATTGAACTTGCGCGAAGGACAACCTTTCAGGCTGCGCGCCTCTTCGGCGATCCTCGACATGCTCGCGAGTGACCCCATGTTCCGGGTCTTGGATCCGGCGTGGGTCCAGCGCTCGCCCTTCCGCCTCCGGGAGGCTTTCGAGGAGGCAGGGTTGCGGATCGTGGCGTTTCCCGTCCCGGGCAAGGTGCCGTTGTTCCTCGAAGGGGACGAGGTGGAGGTCGGGACGGAGGGCGAAGCCACCGTGGGTCTCGAGATTACACGAGCGGGTCGGCGTCTGATCTACGTTCCAGGCTGCGCCGGCGTCACCGAGGCGTTGCTCGACCGGATCTCGGGTGCCGACGTGCTTTTCTTCGACGGCACCACCTACACGGACGACGAGATGCCCGCGCTCGGCCTGTCGACCAAGACGGCGGCTCGCATGGGTCACCTGGCGATGGATGGCACGGGCGGTTCCGTCGAGTCCTTGGCCAAGGTAGGCGTGACACGGAAGATCTTCATCCACATCAACAACACCAACCCAGTGCTGATCGAGGGATCGCGAGAGAGGCTCCGGGTCGAGGCTGCCGGCTGGGACGTTGCCTATGATGGGATGGAGGTGAGCCTGTGACGGCAATCGCGCTGCCCATGACCCCGGAAGGGCTCGAGGCGGCACTCCGCAAGATTGGTGCCGAACGCTACCACGATCTGCATCCCTTCCACCGGCGCTTGCATGACGGGCGCTGCAGCCCCGACGAGGTGCGGGCCTGGGCGCTGAACCGTTACTATTACCAGTCGATGATCCCCATCAAGGATGCCACCGTGCTGAGCCGCATGGAGGATCCGGTACTCCGCCGCGCGTGGCGCGAGCGCCTCGTCGACCACGACGGCCGGGACAGGACGGGCGGCGGCATCGCCAGATGGCTGAAGCTCACGCGCAGCCTTGGTTTTTCGGACGACGACGTCACCTCCACGCGCGGCATCCTGCCGGCGACCCAGTTCGCGGTCGAGGCCTATGTGAATTTCTGCGCCAAGCGCTCGCTTCTCGAAGCGGTCGCCTCCTCGCTCACCGAGCTGTTCTCGCCGCAGATCATTGGCGAGCGCGTCTCGGGGATGCTCGCCAATTATCCCTTCGTGACGGCCGACACCCTGTCCTATTTCACGGCGCGGCCCGCGCAAGCCAAGCGGGACAGCGACTTCGCCCTGAACTTCGTGCTCTCCAGCGCGCGGACCCACGCGGAGCAACAGTCTGTTCTGGCGGCGTTGCGTTTCAAGTGCGATGTGCTCTGGGCGCAGCTCGACGCCCTCTGGGGCGCCTATGTGGCCGGGGCGGTGCCGCCCGGCGCCTGGCGACCCGGCGAGGGTTTGGCGGATGAATGGCCCCGAGATGGTGCGGAACTGGTGGCGGCCCGTGCCTGACCCTGCGGCTCCAAGGCTCGGCGACGCCGTTCGGCCGGGGCTTCCCCGCGGCGTGCGGTTGAAGCAGGACGAGGTGCGGGGCGAGTGGGTGCTGCTGGGCCCGGAGCGGCTGATCAAGCTCAATCAAGTCTCCGTCGAGATCCTCAAGCGCTGTACCGGGGACGCGACCCTCGGCGATATCGTCGACGATCTCGCGACCGCCTTCCAGGCGCCGCGGGAGAGGATCAGGGCTGATGTGGAAGCGATGCTGGCCGAACTCGCCGGCAAGCGGCTGGTCGACCTGCGATGATCGCCTCGGTTCCACCTCCTATGGGCCTTCTGGCCGAACTGACCTACCGCTGTCCCCTCGGCTGTCCCTATTGCTCCAACCCGCTCGATCTCGGGAACTCAGTGGATGAAATGCCCACGGCGGCCTGGCTGCGCGTGTTCTCCGAGGCTGCGGCGCTAGGCGTGCATCAGGTCCACCTGTCGGGCGGCGAGCCCGCGTCGCGGCGCGACCTCGTCGAGATCGTGGCTCACTGCACGGCCGTCGGCCTCTACACCAACCTGATCACGTCGGGCGTCGGCCTGACCCCGAAGCTCGTCGCCGCACTGGGCTCGGCCGGGCTGGACCATGTGCAACTGTCGATCCAGGACACGGAGGCTGATAGCGCCGACCGGATCGCCGGCTACCAGGGCGCCTTTGCCAGGAAGCGGGACGTCGCGGCCGAGGTAGTCGGGGCGGGGCTGCCGCTGACCATCAACGCGGTGATCCACCGGGCCAATGCCGCCCGGGCGGGCGCGATCCTGGAACAGGCCATCGCCTGGGGGGCGCGGCGAGTCGAGATCGCCCATGCGCAATACTACGGCTGGGCCGCGAACAACCCGGCTGCCCTGCTGCCGTCGCGGGACGTGGATGTCGCGGCCGTCGCCGAGATCGAGCGGCTAAAGCGACTGCACGCCGGCACCATCGTTGTCGACCATGTGATCCCGGATTTCTACGCGAAGTACCCGAAGGCCTGCATGGGAGGATGGGGCCGGCGGCTCATGAACGTCACCCCGCGGGGGCGGGTGCTGCCCTGCCACGCGGCGGATACCGTTCCAGGGCTCGACGTCTGGAGCGTTCAGCAACATGGACTGGCGGAGATCTGGCAGGAGTCACCCGCCTTCGTGGCCTTTCGCGGCACGGATTGGATGGTGGAGCCCTGCAGGTCCTGCCCTCGGCAGTCCGTCGATTTTGGCGGATGCCGCTGCCAGGCGCTGGCCCTGACCGGCGACGCGCGGAATGCCGATCCGGTGTGCCACCTTTCTCCATTCCACGACCGCGTCGCCGCCGTCGCGGCGGCCGACAGCGCCGGTGCCGACGACGCGCCGGCTTATGTCTATCGCCGTGCGGTCCAGCCGGTCGGCCTGGAAGGTCCGGCGGTGGAAGCGGCCTTCCCCGCCGCATAGCGCCGGCCTTACCCCTCGTCGCGACCCTTGCGGCCCAGCATGCCTTTTTGCGGGTCATAGCTCCGGGCAGCCAGCAAGAAGGCGAGGGCACCGGTTCCGAGCGTGACGCCGAGCGCCAGGGGGTCGATGCGGCCGTAGGTGGCGAATCGCAGCAACTCGACCGCATAGGCAAAGGGATTCAGCCGAATGACCCACAAGATCCAGGCCGCTCCGCTCTCCTCGACTTTCCAGGCCGGGTAGAGCGCGGTCGAGAAGAAGAAGGCCGGGAAGATCACGAAGTTCATCGTTCCCGCGAAACTCTCCATCCGGCGCACGTAGACGGTAAGCAGGAGACCGAGCGCCGCCAAAGCGAAGCTCGTGACGAGAAGCGCCGGCAGCAGCGTCAGAGCGGACAGAGGCGGGATGTCGACATTGAACAGGGCGGCGATCAGCAGGAACACGTAGGCCTGAACCACGCCCAGGAGAGCGCTGGCGACGAGCTTGGAGAAAAGGATGAACCAGCGCGGCACCGGCGCGGTGAGGAGCAGCCTCAATATGCCGGCCTCGCGGTCGAACACCAGGGCGAGCGAGGACTGCATGCCCTGGAACAGCAGCACCATGGCCATGAGGCCCGGCAGCATATAGACGTCGTAGGTCACGTAGGTCTCGTAGGGCGGCGTGATCGATACGCCCAGAACGTTCTGGAAACCGGCCGAAAAGACCACGAGCCATAAGGTCGGGCGGATGATGGCGGCGACGAGCCGGCTCGTCTGGAAGCGGTACCGCAGGAACTCGCGCTCCAGGATCGCCAGCAGCGCCGACAGCCGAAGGTTCATGCGGCGCGGTGCTCGCCGGTGCGTACGATCGACAGGAAGGCCTCTTCGAGGTTCTTCGCGCCGGTCCTGCCGATGAGCTCGGCCGGCGATCCGTCGGCCACGACTCGGCCCCGGTGCAAGATCACGACCTTCGTCGCGCCTTCCACTTCGTGCACCAGATGCGTGGCCCAGAGGACCGCCAGGTTCCCGTCCCCCGCAAGGCGGAACACGGCGGCAACGAGGTCGTTGCGGCTCCCTGTGTCGAGCCCCGTGCTCGGCTCGTCGAGCAGCAGCAGATCCGGAGCCGTGACGAGGGCGCGGGCGATCTCGAGCTTGCGGCGGGTGCCGCCCGAGAGTTCGCGGACCTTGCGAGGTCCGAGACCGGCAATGCGGAGGCGCGCGAGGGCCGACTCGATGGCGCGGCCGGCAGGCGCGCCGCGAAGGCCGTGCAGACCGGAATAGAAGCGGAGGTTATGGTGAACCGTGAGGTCGAGATCGAGCACCTGCTGCTGGAAGACGAGGCCCATGCGGGCCAAGGCTTTCGTCCGGTCCGCGTTGAACTCCTGGCCGTGCACCTTGACCGTACCGGCATCGGCCACGAAGAGGCCCGTGAGGATCTGAAAGAGCGTGGTCTTGCCGGCGCCGTTGAGGCCGAGCAGCGCCGTGACGCCGCCGCGCCCCACCTTGAACGAGACGTCGTCGAGCGCCCGCATCGGACCGTAAGTCTTCGAGAGCCCCGCGACCTCGATCGCGGGGACCGGCGGTCCGCCACCGGTCGCAAGCTCGCTCATGGTGCGGGAGCCTTGCAGGCGAACTCGCCCTCGTCGGTTCCTAAGGTGTCGAGCGTGGTGCGCGGATGCAGGAACCCGTCTAACGGCGCATAGGCCACGACCGCGTCGCCCGAGGTGAGCATGACGCTCTGCCGCAACTGATGGTCCCACGGCCGATAGGAGCCTTCGGTTCCCTTGCTGACGTCCATGGCGAAATCGGCCTTTCCCAGCGCGGCTTCGATGTCGGACCCGCCCCTGGCGCGGTGGCCCGTGATCGCCTCGACGACGGAGCGGACCGCCACCCATGCGGCCCAGTCGCCGTCGGTCATCGGGCGGTGCGCGCCGCGTTCGAAGCGGTGGTTGACCTGCGGCGCGCCAAACCGCTCCGCCAGGCTGTCCCACGCGGACGCCTGCACTCCCTCGGTGCCGATGACCGGGCGCGGCTTTGCCTGATCGTACGGGACGAAGCGGCCAAAGTCGTGCGTCGTGTCGGCGAGGAAGAGGACGTCGTAAGTCTCCGCGGCGGTCATCAGCGCCACATTGGTCTGGTCGCGCTGGCGCGGATCGTTGCCGAACACGAAAGCCTTCGTATCGACGATCTTCGCACCGAACTTCTTGGCCGAGACGGCGAAACTCTCGGCCAGCGCCTTGTCGGCGGCGGGCGGTCCGACGAGGACCAGAACCTGCCTCCAGGCTTTTTTCACCAGGAACTGGGCCAATGCGTCGGTCAGCATCGCGGTGCTGGGCACCACGTGGAACACCCCGGTCGCGCAGAGCTCGAGCCGCAATCCGGGCTCCGCATGACGGATGTTGAACACGGGCAGGGCCCGGGCAGGCAGCGCCTTGCCGACGGCCTCGAGATCGGCAAGCGGCAGGTCGGCGACAATTGCCGCGGCGCCCCCGTCGACCGCCTCCCGGGCTTCGGCGACCGCGTCCGCGTCCGGAGCCAGCACGTGCCTGTCGAGCGTCACGGTGGCACCGACCGCACGCGCGGTCGGCCGCGAATCGCGAACCGCGAGTTCCGCGCCTGCGAAGGGCGTGGGCGGCGGCGTACGAATGACACCGTCGTCGGACGCAACCGCGCCATAGGCGGGGTCGCCGTCCCGGGACAGGTAGACGATGCGGAAGTCCTGCGCCGCCGCCCCGGTCGTCGCCTGCGCGCGTACGTTGGGCGACAGGACCGCCGCACTGCAGAACGTCAGGCTCGCGGCGGCAATGATCGCCGCAAACCCTTCCATCCGGCGGAGGCGCCGACGCCTACTGGAAGATCGCAATGGCACTGATCAAGGTCTTGTACACGCCCCAGGCGATCGGGATGCAAACGATGGCCCATGCCAGGGCGACCTTCGCATCGAACGACCCAGTGCCGACCGGCGACGATGCGGATGACGCCGTCATAGAGCCTCGCGCGGCGGGAGGCGCGAGCGCGCCCGATCTTTGGAACCAGCGGGCGGCGACCGGCCGCACAAGGGCGTTGCAGATGGCACCCACCACCAGAAAGCCTGCCAGGATATACATCGTCCGATCGTAGACCTCGGCGCGCGACACCCCCGCAGCGAGTTGCGAATCCCTGATATATCCGATCAGCAGGGGCCCGATCACCCCGGCGACGGACCACGCCGTCAGCAGACGTCCGTGGATGGCGCCCACGAACTGCGTGCCGAACATGTCCGCGAGGCCGAGGAACTTGTCGTCGTAGTATCGGGAGGTCGAGAGTGCGACCACCGGAATTCCCTGGGAGAGTGCGAAGACGGCTGCGTGGTAGGCCCCTGTTACCAGAAC
>CAXSEU010000020.1:12093-16513 GCA_964236485.1 uncultured Lichenihabitans sp.
CCTTCGAGCCCATGTGAGCGAAGCCGGGTGCCATGGCGTAAAGGACGATGCCAAGACCGAAGAAGACGAAATAGGTCGTCTTGCGGCCGATCCTGTCCGAAAGCGAGGCCCAGAAGAAGCGCCCTCCGATGTTGAACAAGGACAGGAGCCCCACGAAACCGGCCGCGATGGTCGCGATGGCCTTCTTCTGGTCGGCGTCGAGAGCCACGAAGCCGGTCTCGGGGTGTCCGACCAAGGCGCCGCCGAAGATCTCCTGCAGCATGGGGGAGGCCATGGCGAGCACGCCGATGCCGGCCGAGACGTTGATGCAGAGCACGGCCCAGATCAGCCAGAATTGCGGGGTCTTGTGCGCGTCGTTGAGCTCGACGTTGCCGGCCGTCATCATCTTGCCGGCTGCGGCGGGCGGTGACCACCCCGCCAATTGCCAGCCTGCGGGCGGCACGCGGTACGCTAAGGCCCCGCCGAGCATGAAGACGAGATAGATCACCCCAAGAACGACCAGCGTCTCCCAAACGCCCACGGAATTCGGCGACTTGAAGGTGTTGATGAGCAGGTTGGCCAGCGGCGAGCCGATCATGGCGCCGCCACCGAACCCCATGATGGCCATGCCGGTCGCCATGCCGCGCCGGTCAGGAAACCATTTGATGAGCGTCGAGACGGGGGAGATGTACCCGAGACCAAGGCCGATGCCGCCGACGACCCCGAGTCCGATCCAGAGCATCCACAATTGATGCACGTAGACGCCGAAGGCCGAGATGAAGAATCCGCCGCTCCAGCAGAGCGCCGCGACAAAAGTCGCCTTGCGGGGGCCTTCGCGTTCGAGCCAGCCGCCGAAAAGCGCCGCCGACAACCCCAGGAACACGATGCCGATCCCGAAGATCGGCAGCAGCGCGGACACCGGCCAGTCGCAGCTGGTGGTAAAGAGCGCGGAGGCAATTCCGATGTCCTTGCAGGCCGCGGGCTGATCCCCGCCGATCGCATGCGAGAGCGGTAGCCAGAACACGCTGAGCCCGTAGGCCATGCCGATACATAGGTGAATGGCGAGCGCCGCGGGGGGAACCAGCCAGCGGTTGAAGCCGGGCCCGGCGATCGTTCGACCGCGGTCGAGGACTCCGGCTACTCGGGTCTCTCGGTCCAGGGCCAACCCACTGGTACTCATCGACGTTTCCCCCCTGTGCTCCCGCTTTATCGTGTCAAGTCCGGCGGAGCCGTCCAGGGTGGGGAGCGGTGAACATCATGCCTAGGCTGCGGCGTTTGTACATGGGTTTTGTCGCCATGCGTCCAGCGGCGGACGGCGCAACCCTGAGTTTGACCTCCCGAGACTTCGAGTCCATCTTGACGGTCTATGCCCGGGCGCAACGCATGTCTGGCAAAGGGGGGAACCATGACGAGACTGTTCGCTTACTCGCTGTTGTGTACGGCACTAGCCTTTGCGGGTGCCGCAACGTCGCAGGCGCAGGAGGTCAAGTCGGCGACAAAGTTCGGCGACATGTCGTCCGTGACGCAGGATGTTCTCGACCGGGCCGCGAGCGACAGCTCCAATTTCCTGCACACCAATGGCGACTACCATCAGCAACGGTACTACCCGAACCGTCAGATCAACGCCGGCAATGTTGCGAACCTTCGGCCCGCCTGGATCTTTCAAACCGAAGTGAAAGAATCCTTGGAGACCTCTCCGATCGTGGTCAACGGGGTCATGTTCGTGACCACATCGTTCAGCCAGGTCTATGCCCTGGACGCACGTACGGGCCAGCAACTCTGGCACTACGCCCACAAGATGGGGCCGATCACGACCTTCTGCTGCGGCCCGAACAATCGCGGCGTCGCGGTCGCCGACACTCTCGTCTATCTCGCCACCCTCGATGCGCAACTCCTGGCGCTGGATGCCAAAACCGGCAAGCTGGTGTGGAAGACGGAGGTCGCCGACCCGGAGGAAGGCTACAGCGAGACGATGGCGCCGACCGTGGTCAACGGCAAGGTGTTGATCGGAACCAACGGCGGCGAGTATGGAATCCGTGGCTTCGTCAAGGCCTTCGACGCCAAGACGGGCAAGCTGATCTGGAACTTCAGCACCATTCCCAACAATTCCGTCGGTGTCTGGGCCGAGAAGGATCCGACCGGCCGGGTACTCCATCGCGACATCGAAGCCGAGAAGGCGGCGCTCGCCAAGACCGGCGATCCGGCCAAGACCCTCGGCGGCGGCGTCTGGCAGAACCCTTCCGTCGATCGGGAGACGAACAGGATCTATTTCGTCGTCGGCAACCCGTCGCCCGACCTCGACGGCTCGCTTCGTCCGGGCGACAACCTGTACACCGACTCCCTCGTGTCGATCGATCTCGACACGGGCAAGTATGTCTGCCACTTCCAGTACGTCCCTCACGATGTCTGGGATCTCGATGCGGTATCCCCGACGGTGATCACCGACGTGACGGGCAAGGACGGCAAGCCCGTGAAAGCGGTTCTGCACGCGGGAAAAACCGGACACCTTTACGTCAACGATGCCAGGGATTGCAGCTTGATCCGCTTCTCCGAGGCGATGGTGCCGCAGGAGAACATGTGGGTGCTCCCCACCAAGGAAGGCGCGCGCATGCTGCCCGGGGCCAATGGAGGGGTCGAATGGTCCCCCATCGCCACGGACCCGCGCCTTGGGCTGGCTTACGCCATCAACCTGCACCAGCCCATGACCTACCAAGTCGAGAGTTCGCCCTATCCCTCGGGCAAGCTATGGCTTGGAGGAGCCTTCAAGGTCATCTCGGCCGAGGAACAATGGGGGAATGTCACGGCGGTCGACTACAACACCGGCAAGATCCGCTGGCAGGTCAAGACCGAGCAACCGATGATCGGCGGTATTCTGGCCACGGCCGGCGACCTGGTGTTCACGGGCGAAGGCAACGGCTGGTTCAAGGCCTATGACGCCGAGAACGGATCGGTCCTCTGGCAGTTTCAGGCTGGAGCTGGCGTGAACGCTCCGCCCTCCTCCTATTCCGTCGGGGGCAAGCAATACATCGTCGTCGGCGCGGGCGGCAACACCCAGTTGGACTACAAGCGGGGCAATTCCATCATCGCGTTCACGGTGAATTGACGGCGCCCCGCCTCGAGCGAACCTGATGGACTGGATCGCAGCGATCCGGTCCGTTCTTTGTGGCACGAGTTGCGAGACGCGTCGCATGTCCAGTCCGGAGTTGATCGCCAGGGCGTCGTGGGCCGCCGTCCTGTTAAGCGCTGGCCTGTGCCTCTTCCCGGCGTTCTCGCAGGCTCAGACGGTCGAAGAGAAGGCCCAGCTCTGCAGCGGCTGTCACGGCGAGGCGGGCGTCCCCGTGGACAAGACCATCCCGATCATCTGGGGACAGATGGAGGGATATCTCTACCTGCAACTGCGTGACTTCAAGAAAGGGGCTCGGCAGAACGAGATCATGAGCCCCATCGCGGCGGCGCTCGAGCGCGACGATATGCGGGATCTCGCCGCCTATTTCGCGGCCAAGCCGTGGCCCTCCTTGAACCAGAGTGCGGCGCCGGACGATGTCGCCCGGCAGGCAATGACGGCCAACATGTCGGTTGGCTGTTCCGGATGTCACCTCGATAAGTTCCAGGGTACCGGTACGACGCCGCGTCTCGCCAACCAAAGTCACGAGTACCTGGCCAAGACGCTCGCGGACTTCCGCAGTGGCGCGCGCGCCAACAACCCCGGGATGACCAGTCTGGCGAGGGCGGCGAGCGCATCCGACATCGACGCGCTTACGGCCTACCTTTCCGGCCTGTAGCGTCAGGGCGTCGCGAGCTTCGCCCTCAGGGGTTCCGAGGCCGCAAGGTCGGCGGCGGCCTTGCCGTCACGATCGCGAAGATCCCGCGCGGCGCCTCGCCTCAGGAGCAGGTCCACGATCTCGTCGTGGCCGAGTTCGGCGGCGGTCATCAGCGCCGTACGACCGCGGTCGTCCCGCGCGTCGAGAACCGCGCCTTTGTCGAGCAGCAACCCGACGAGCCGCGTTCCATCGTCCACCGGTACGTCGTTGGCGTGGCCCGCGGCCCACATCAGGAGTGTGAGCTTGTTGCCATAGACGGCGTTGACGTCGATCCGGGTGGCGAGCAGCCGCATGACCACGGGGGCGAAGCCCCGCGCCGCCGCGTAGACGACGGCGACCTTGCCGCTGAGGTCGGCCGTGGACGGGTCGGCGCCGTGAGCGAGCATCAGGTCGACGAGTTCGAGGTTGCCGTTGTAGGCGGCAGCCGCGAGGGGTGTCACCCCGGCCCGCCCCGGCAGGCCCACGTCGGCGCCGTGCGCGACGAGCGCGCGGGCCGCTTGCAGGCGATTTTTTTCGGCTGCACGGAAGAGCGGCGTCGCGCCCTCCACGGTGCGCAGGTTTACGTCGGCTCCCCGCTCGAGCAGCATCGTCACGACCCCGTCGTGTCCGGCGTCGGCGGC
>CAXSEU010000021.1:0-16368 GCA_964236485.1 uncultured Lichenihabitans sp.
CCCGGCGATCGCCATAAAATCCTACTTCATGCCGCAGGGCGTCTCGGCCGACCTCATCGCCACCAAATACGGCTTCTCCCGCGACGATGTCGACGCCTATGCGGTGGAAAGCCAGACGCGGGCGGCCGCCGCATGGTCCAGCGGCCGCTTCGAAGGAGCGGTCGTTCCGGTGCGCGACCTCAACGGGCTCAAGATCCTCGATCGCGACGAGCACATGCGGCCCGACACCAACATGCAGTCCCTCGCCGCCCTGAAGCCATCGTTCAGCATGCTGGGCGAGGCGGGAGGCTTCGATGCCGTCGCCATTCAGGCTCATCCGGACGTCGAGGCGGTGCGTCACGTCCACCACGCGGGCAATTCTTCCGGCATCGTGGACGGCGCCGGGGCGCTCTTGCTGGCCTCGGCCGAAGGAGGGCGAAAGCTGGGACTCCCGCCGCGCGGGAAAATTCGCGCCTTCGCGAACATCGGGTCGAACCCTGCCCTGATGCTGACCGGCCCGGTGGACGTCACCAAGAAGCTGCTGGCTCGCGCCGGCATGGGGATCGGCGACATCGACCTGTTCGAGGTCAACGAAGCCTTCGCGGCCGTCGTTCTACGCTATCTTCAGGCTTTCGGGCTCGATCCAGAAAAGGTGAACGTCAACGGCGGCGCCATCGCGCTCGGCCACCCGCTGGGCGCGACCGGCGTCATGCTGCTCGGCACGGCGCTCGACGAACTCGAACGGAGCGGCAAAGGCGTCGCGCTCGTCACCCTCTGCATCGGCGCCGGCATGGGCACCGCCACCATCATCGAGCGGGTGTGACGATGGACCTCAGCCACTTCCGCTTCGACATCGATGCCGATGGCATCGCGCTCCTCACCTGGGACATGAGCGGCTGGTCCATGAACGTCATCACCGAAGAGGTCATGGAGGAGCTCAATCGAGTCATCGATCATGTGGCCGCCGACGCCGCGGTCAAGGGCTGCGTCGTCACCTCCGGCAAGGCGACCTTTTCGGGCGGCGCCGATCTCGGCATGATCCGCAAGCTTGGGTCCGACTATGCGGCGCGGGAGAAGGCCAGCGGAGCGGAGGCCGCGATGCGGAGCTTCTTCGACGAGTCGCGCCGCCTGTCGTCGCTCTTGCGCAAGCTCGAAACCTGCGGAAAGCCCTGGGCCGCGGCGATCAACGGCCTCTGCCTCGGCGGGGCGTTCGAACTTTCGCTCGCCTGCCATTACCGCGTGATGGCCGACCACGACGCCGCGCGCGTCGGCCTGCCCGAGATCAAGGTCGGACTTTTTCCAGGCGCCGGCGGCACCCAGCGAGTCGCCCGGCTGATGCCGACCGCAGACGCCTTGCAGATGATGGCCAAGGGCGAACAAATCCGCTCCGCTGCCGCCAAGGCCATGGGGCTGGTGCACGCCACGGCGCCGGTCGATCGGATCATCGCTGCCGCCACGACCTGGATCCGCGAGGGCGGCAAGGCTGTCGCACCCTGGGACGAGAAAACGTTCAAGCTCCCTTCCGGCCGCGTCCATTCCCCGGCCGGCATGATGATCTGGCCGGCCGCGAACGCCATCTACCGGCGCGAAACGCAGGACAATTATCCGGCCGCGAAGGCGCTGCTGCAGGCCGTCTACGAGGGACTGCAGGTGCCGATCGACCTCGGCCTCCGGATCGAGAGCCGGCACTTCGCCGCCATCCTGCGCTCGCCTCAGGCCGCGGCGATGATCCGCACTCTCTTCGTGTCGACGGGCGAACTGAACAAGGGTGCCCGGCGGCCGAGCGAGATGGCGGGCACGACGATCCGCAAGGTGGGGGTCATCGGAGCCGGCTTCATGGGCGCCGGCATCGCCTACGCGTCCGCTTCGGCAGGCATCGACGTCGTCCTGCTCGATCGAACGGTCGAAGCGGCGGAGGCCGGCAAGGCGCGCGGCCACAAGCTCATATCGTCTCAGATCGCCAAGGGCCGCGCCAAGGCCGCCGACCGGGACGCGCTGCTGGCGCGGATCGAGACCGGTACGGATTATGCGGCGCTCGAAGGCTGCGACCTCGTCATCGAAGCCGTGTTCGAGGATCCGGGCATCAAAGCCGAAGTGATCGGCGCCGCCCAGGGGTACTTGGCGCCGCAGGCCGTCTGGGCGTCGAATACCTCGACCCTGCCCATCACCACGCTGGCAGCGCACTCGCCCCATCCGGAGCGTTTCGTCGGCATCCACTTCTTTTCCCCGGTGGAGCGGATGCCGCTCGTCGAGGTCATCAAGGGCGAACGCACGGGGCCGCGCGCCATCGCGCTCGCGATGGATTTCGTCCGACAGTTGAAGAAGACGCCGATCCTCGTCAACGACGCCCGCGGCTTCTATGCCAATCGCTGCGTCGGCGCCTACCTGACGGAAGGTCATCGTATGGTCATGGAGGGCGTGCCGCCCGCCCTGATCGAGAACCTCGGGCGGCAAGCCGGCATGCCGGTGGGCCCGCTGGCGCTCTCGGACGAAGTGGCGCTGGACCTCGTGCGGACCGTGGTGACCGACCTCGCGGAGGGCGCGACGGTCGATCCTGCGCAGAAGCGTCTGCTCGACGCGCTGGTGCTCGAGGGTGGCCGTCTCGGTCGCAAGAACCGCAAGGGCTTCTACGATTACCCTGAACAGGGACCGAAGAAGCTCTGGCCTGGTCTCGGCGCGCTGCAACCCACCAGGCTCGATCCCGACGGGCTTGACCACACCCTTCTGAAACAGCGCCTCCTCGTGGCGCAGGCCTTGGCGGCGGCGGACGCGGTCCTCCAGGGCATCGTGGCGGATCCGCGCGAGGCGGACGTGGGATCCATCCTCGGCTTCGGATTCGCGCCGTTCACCGGCGGCACCATTTCCTACATCGACACCATGGGCGTGCCACAATTCGTCCTCATGTGCGATCGCCTGTCGACGCTGTGCGGGCCCCGCTTCAGCCCGCCCCAGTCACTGATCGCCATGGCAAAGAACGGCGAGAGTTTCTATGGGCGGGCCGCCGCCGCTTGAGCGCTTTTCCTCCCGTGTCGCTGTGAGGCTTGGCATGATAGAATGTGGAGTGTCCTGACTGATCAAGAAGACTTCCATGTCCGTCGCCGCGTTCGACACGCTGAAGCTGGCACGCAATTTGCGCGACAAAGCGAAGCTGACGCCGGAGCAGGCCGAAGGATTCGCCGATGCCATTGCCGAGGCGATGCAGGGTGATCTTGCGACGAAGGCTGACTTACGCGAGACCGAGGGACGATTGAAGGCGGGCATCGAGGCAACGGAAAGTGATCTGCCTGATGGCGAGGCTCGACTAGGCGCGGATATCCGAGCGACGAAAAGCGATCTCCGGGAGACCGAGTTACGGCTGAAAGCTGAAATAGAGACGGCAAAGGTCGAAGTGATCAAGTGGGTCTTCGGAACGGTCGGCTTTCAGACCCTCGTGGTTCTCGGCGCCGCGACCACCCTCGCTCGCGGCGTTGCGAAGTAGCCGCCATCAGGTCCGCATCGGCAGTTCAAATCGTCGCGGCTCGTACCCCAACGTCTGCAGTCCCGGCGCGACGTCGAACACGAGATCCTCGTTCATCCGGCGAAACACCGAGACACCGACGCCGTCCTGCCGCAAGAGGCCTGAGCCGCCCGCGAGGTTGAAACCCCTCTCGAGCCATTCCAGCGGCAGAGGAAGGAATCTTGGCTTTCGCCCCTCGGAGGCAAAGACCATCTCCGCCATGGCCCGGTAAGTCAGGATCTCGCCGCCCGCGATGTTGAAGGCCCGGTTCGCCGCTTCCGCATTGCCGAGGCAGGCCAGGATCGCCTTGGCGATGTCGTCGGCGTGGATCGGCTGACGCAGCCCCTGCGCCGGCGCGGCGATCGGCAGGACACGGTAGCGGCGGACGACGCGGCGCATGCGGGCGACGTTGCGATCCCCTATTCCGTCGTAGACCAGGGTCGGGCGCAGGATGGTAGAGGTGATACCTCTCGCGGCGCACCAGCTCACGAGCGCGGACTCGGCGCTCGCCAAGCGCGTAGCGATCTCCCGATCGTGCAGGTCCTCGCTGTCGGCCTTGCTGAATACGCTGGTCGAGCCGATCGCCACCATGGCCGACACGCTCTCGAGATGCGGCAATATGCGGACCAGGATCGCCAGCGGCAGGACGCTGATGGCCGTCACGCCCGCCGGCGCGACCCACGCCCCGGGTTGGAGAACATCCATGCGAAGGACGTCGCACGCTGCCGGTGCATCGACCGGCCGTCGCGCCACCACGAGCGCCCCCTCGCCTCGCGCCGCCAACCGCCACAACAGATAGGACGCGATGAGGTTGGACCCGCCGAGTACCATGAGCCCGGGTCGATTATCCGACTTGGCCAGGATGTGCTGGATGGTGCTCACGCCGATCCCGTGTCCTCCGGCGAGTCGGGCCGCGCCCCGCGCCTCATATAGATGCCACGTGCGTCGGCAGGCAAAAGGGTTTAGATGCATGGCGTCGGCGCGGCTTTGTATCATTGCGCGACGTTGGACACGAGAGCGAGCCGACACGGCGCATGACTTCAGCCGCAGACCGCCACAGGCCATCCCAGACCTTCAAACGCGGCGTGATCATCGCCCATGATCTCGTGGCTGCGGCGCTGGCGGTCAGCGGCAGCCTCATGCTGCGCTATCAGTTCTGGCAGCTGTCGCCCCAATTCGGCGAGATCATCGTCGTGGTGCCGACGTTCGTCGCCTTCGCGGCGATCATTTTTCGCGTCTTTCCGCTCTACGCCTCGCAGTGGCGGTTCGCCTCCCTGCCCGATCTTTTCAATATCCTGAAGGCCTCGACGACGCTCGCCGTGACCCTGCTCGTCGTCGACTATATCCTCGTCGCGCGGGACCTCAGCCCCTGGCTGATGTTCGGGGAGAAGACCGTCATCATCTACTGGCTGCTGCAGATGTTTCTGCTCGGCGGCCCGCGTCTCGCCTACCGATACTTGAAATATGCCCAGTCTCGCCGCGCCGGCGAGCGGGAGAGCGCCCAGTCGGTGATCGTTCTTGGCCGGGCGACCGAATGCGAGGTCGTCCTGCGGGCACTCGAGACCGGAATGCGGCATCGCTTCATGGCGCGCTGCATCTTGTCGCCTCATCGAACCGACCACGGCACGTCGATCCGCAACGTGCCGGTCCTCGGCGGCTATTCAGAGCTTGAACGGGTGGTGACCGAGTCGAACGAGGGCAACCAGCCCATCACCCGGATCATCTTCGCGCCTAATGAATTTGTCGAAGACAACGAATCCGAGATGTTGCTCGCGACCGCGAGTCGTCTTGGCATCGCCCTCTCCCGTATGCAAACGGTGGACGACGGCACGCTCGACAAGGCGGCCCTGAAGCCCGTCAACATCGAGGATCTGCTGTTCCGCCCGAGCGTCGATGTGGATCGGATCGCGCTGGGGGCGTTCCTCACCCACAGACGCGTCATCGTGACGGGCGGCGGCGGTTCGATCGGCTCGGAGATTTGTGCCCGACTCATCGCCTTCGGCATCTCCGACCTCCTGATCATCGACCATTCGGAACCGGCGCTCTACCACGTCCTCGAAGCCCTCGTCCCGGTTGCCAGCACCGCCGTTCGGATCGCCGGCAAGATCGCCGACGTCCGAGATCGCGACCGTATCCTCTCGATCTTCCGCGAGTTCAATCCCGACCTGGTTTTCCATGCGGCAGCCCTGAAACAGGTGCCCTTTCTCGAGATCGACTGGACCGAGGCGATCAAGACCAACATCCTGGGCAGCATCAATGTGGCCGATGCGGCGGCCCAGACGGCTCACGCGGCCGTTCTCATTTCGACCGACAAGGCCGTCGAGCCAGTCTCCATCCTCGGGGCGACCAAGCGCATGTGCGAGATCTACGCACAGTTGCTCGACTCGGAAGCGGCAGCTGCCGGCAAGCCCTTGCGGCTCCTCTCCGTGAGGTTCGGCAATGTTCTAGGCTCGGTCGGCTCGGTCGTGCCGCGGTTCAAGGCCCAGATCGAGCGCGGCGGCCCCGTTACGGTGACCCACCCGGATATGGTGCGCTACTTCATGACCGTGAGAGAGGCTTGCGACCTCGTCCTCTCGGCTTCGGCCCATGCGCTCGACCAGCGGACGGCGGGGCGCGAGCGCGCCTCGGTCTACGTGCTGAAGATGGGACAACCCGCCCACATCGTCGATCTCACCAAACGCATGATCCACATGACCGGCTACGAACCGGACGTCGATATCAAGATTTCCTTCACCGGAATACGAAAAGGCGAACGGCTCAACGAGTACCTGTTCGCCGGCGACGAGCCGGCCGTCGACATCGGCCTGCAGGGCGTGACGGCGGCCCGAACCGCGGGAGTCGACCGATCGCAGTTCAGCCGCTGGCTCGAAACGCTCAGCCGAGCCGTCGTCTTCGGCAACCGAACGGAAGCCAACCGGGTCTTTTCCGAAGCCATTCCGGCTTACGCGAAAATGCTGACGGAGACGGCCGGTCCCCTGGTCGAGGTCCCCCCGGTTCGCGTTCAGGCGGAGGAAGCCTAGCGTATGTCATGCTGTTGCTGACATACTCCGAGATTAGATTCGCGAGCACGTTCAACAGGGTGTGATTGCGAAGCGATTCAGTTACACCCTGACGTGCTCTAGCGCATGTCATGCTGTAGCTGACATGCGCCAACTTAAATAAGCGAGCGTGTTCACAGACATGCCCCGAAGCGCCGTCTCAGCGCAGGTGACAGGCTTCAAGCGGCTTGGACGGCCGGGCTGCCCGGTCGCGGCAGGGCGTAATGGACCTGCGCGACAGGCTGTGGCCGGCCGAAGTAGAAACCTTGTACTTGATCGCAGCCGGCAGCCTTGAGCTGATCGAACTGTTCGATCGTTTCGACCCCCTCGGCGGTGGTGGTCATTCCGAGCGAGGCGCTCAGCGCCGCTATGGATCGAACGATCTTGATGCAGTCGGGGCGGCTCGACAGCTCGCGCACGAAGCTCTGGTCGATCTTGATCTTGTCGAAGGGGAAGCTCCGAAGGTAGCTCAGCGACGAATAACCGGTACCGAAGTCATCCAGCGCGATGTGGATGCCGTGCTGGCGCAAGTCGTGCAAAGCCTGCAAGGTCGCGTCGCTTTCAAGCAGAAGCACGCTTTCCGTGATCTCGAGTTCCAGCCGGCGCGGCGGCAACCCGGAGCGGCCCAGTGCCTCCTTGACGATCTCGACGAGGTTACCGGTCCTGAACTGTTCAGGGGAGATGTTGACGGCGATCGAGAGTTCCCCCGGCCAGGTCGCCGCCGCCGCGCAGGCCTCGCGCAGCACCCATTCGCCCAAGATGCCGATCATGCCGATTTCCTCGGCTATCGGAATGAACTTCGCCGGAGAGACCATGCCGCGAACCGGATGATGCCAGCGAAGCAGGGCCTCGAACCCGGCGATTTCCGCCTGACGCACATCGACGAAAGGCTGGTAGAAAACCTCCAGCTCGCAATTCGCGAGTGCCGTGCGCAGGTCGTTTTCCAACGACCGGCGCTCGCGCCGCTCCGTGTCCATATCGGGTTCGAAATATCGGAACGCCCGCTTGCCATCGGTCTTCGCCCGGTAGAGCGCCAGATCGGCGTTCTTCATCAGGTCGTCGGCGGTTCGCCCGTCCCGCGGCGCGAGCGCGATGCCGATGCTTGCCGTAATCTGCACCTCCCTGCCATCGATGTCGTAGGGCGCGCTGAGGCAGTCGATGAGCCGCGCCGCAAGGGCGCCGCTCTCGTCCGAGGGGCCACCTTGCATTCGCAGGACCGCGAACTCGTCCCCGCCAAGTCTCGCGACGATGTCGCCCTCGCGGGAATTCGCCCGCAACCTCAAGCCAACCTGCCGAAGCAGTTCGTCTCCGGTGGGATGGCCAAAGCTGTCGTTGACGTCCTTGAAGCCGTCGAGGTCGAGGCAAAGCACCGACAGGGCGCGGGCCTGTTGGTCCGGCCGGGCGAGGGCCGGCTCCAGCTTTTCGTGGAAGAACACCCGATTGACCAAGCCCGTGAGGCCGTCGTGATGCGCCAGATAGGTGATCTGCGCCTCCGCTTGTCGCCTCTCCGTGACATCTTCATAGGTGGCGACCCACCCGCCATCCACCATGCGCTGGAGCGACACGGAAATTGTTCTGCCGTCGCTGAGGTCCTGGACAAAGGACACGTTGCCCCTCTCCTTCGACAGGCTGTGCTGGCGGGCGTACATTTCCCGCAGATAGGTGCAACCGGAGATTTCGATCAAGTCGGGAAACAGCGAGCCCGGGATCGGCACGAACTCGAGCTGGAAAAGGTCTGCGAAGCGATGATTGTAGACGACGAGCCGCTCGCCGGCGTCAACCATGCATAGCCCCTGAGACATGTTGTTGAGCGCTGCATCGAACCGCTTGTTCTGCGTCCCGAGTTCCCGGTCTCTGGACTGCAGAATTTCGTTGCGGGTTTCGAGCTCCGAGTTGACGGCCCTTACTTCCGCATTGGCCCGCTCGAGCCCCATGGAGACCTGCCGCAGGTCGCATGCCAAACGCTGCAGGCTTGCATGAGCGCGCAGGAGGAGTTTGTTGTGGAGGCCGAGAAAGACGAACAGGCAGAAGCCGCAGACGAACAACCCCGCCACGACCCCGGAAAATATCCGGTGGAGATAGAGGAGGTCATGCTGGTCCTGGACCACCCGGTCGGCGCCGAAGCGATGGGCCGCCGCGGCGAATTGCGCCAGCTTGGAATCGAACGGAGAAAGGATCGCCAGAATTCTGGCGATCGCCCCTGGTCGTTCGAGATGTTCGATCATCGGTTGCACGCGTTCTAGCGTGGCGGCAAGCTCGTCCCGTATATGGGCGTTGTCCGGGTCTTGAAGAGCGTACTCCTCGAACTCACCGTCGCCGATGACCTGAAGCCGGTTGCCGAGGATGTCGAGCCTGAGCTGGACCTCGTCGGCATCCACCTGGGTTCCAACAATGCCCGCCGCCGCGACTCTCGCCTCGAGGCGAGCGAATTCCGCGACGGCCTGGCTCGCGACCCAACTCACATTGTAGCGGGAAACCTCCTTCAGCGCGCTCTGCCGTGCGTTGATGAGCGTTGTGATATAGACCGCGCCAACGAGGAAAACGCACATGACGACGAAGAGAAGAGCCTTTCCGACGCGGAGCCATACCACAAGAGCTCCTTTGGTATCGTCATCCGAAGGCATCTCGACGACCGGCATTGCCTCAGACCTTTTGATACATCACTGAAGTCTCGCCGCGATCATCGATGGACCGGGCGAGTAACCCCTTCCCGAGCCGGACCGCGACGAACCTGGAAGTGCATGGGGTTCATGCTCACGTCTTTCGATGATGCCCGGCTTCCTTCAATCGGCGCCGCGATCGAGAGTGGCGCATTCCTGCAGGAACTCGGCCCGATGCGTCGGGCTGGTGGCGAGTTCACCGTAGAAGGAGCTGTTCACCATGCGGCTCGCGCGAGAGGCGCGAACCCCGCGATGGCTCTTGCACATGTGCACCGCGCTGATGCGGACGGCCAACCCGCGTGGGTCGGTCGCTTCGACGATGAACCGTTCGATCTGCTTGACGAGTTCTTCCTGAATTTGCAGCCGGCCCGCGAAGTAATCCACGATCCGGTCATATTTGGAGAGCCCAATGATCTTGCCGTCCGGGTCCGGCAGAATGCCGACGACCGCATGACCGTAGATCGGCATTAGGTGATGGGCGCATGTGGAGCGAACTTCGATCGGTCCGACGACGATGAGTTGGTCGCAACGCTCGACATTATCGAATTCCGTGATACGGGGCGGGGACGTATAGCGTCCACGCATCGTCTCTTCGATGAGCATCTTCGCCACGCGCCCCGGGGTGTCGCGCGTATTATGATCGCTGCGGTGATCGATCCTTAGAATATCGAACAGTTCCTCGATCTTGATCGCGGCGGCGACCTTCATGGTCGACTTGTCGGCCTCCCCCATTAGGCCGGGAACCGCTTCATTGCACAGGCTGGAGAACCCCGTTGTGCTGACGGATTTATTCATCTACCACCCTTGATCAACAAACCTCTAATGGTAGAATATGGTAGCATGTCTTAACCCTGAGTGTGTTTGTTTGGTTTACACATTGAACATCAGGAATTGAGATGCCGGGTGAGGTTCGCCGGCCACCACGAAGGTGTTGATCCATGCTTGAGGTTGTACGAAGGATCATTCACAATGTATGGTAGATTCAGGTTGGTGCTCGGGTCGATGATGGCCTGCACGGGTTTGCTGGCACTTCATGTCGCCGAAGCGGCTCCGCTCCCGTTTCCCAAGGGCAAACCGATCCTGACGGTTTCCGGCGACATAACGGAGAAGAACACGCCCGACGCGGCGCTGTTCGACCGGGCGATGCTGGAAAACATCGGAATGGCGACGATCGAAACCAAGACGCCCTGGTACAAGGAACGGGTGAAGTTCGAAGGTGTCCCGCTGGCCAAGTTGATGTCGGTCGTCGGGGCAAGAGGGCAGAAGATCGTCGTTTACGCGCTCAACGACTATACGACGGAAATCCCGATAGCGGATTTTGCGAAATACCACACCATCTTGGCACTGAAGCGCGACGGCGGGTACATGCCCGTGCGTGACAAGGGTCCGCTGTTCGTTGTCTACCCCTATGACAGTGATCCTGACCTGCAGAGCGAGGCCTACTACAGTCGGTCGGCCTGGCAGGTCGCCCGGATCGTGGTGAAGTAGTTCCCGGTCGGTCTCCGCAAGATGCCCCGCCCCAGCGCGCGGCGCCACAGGTAGCCCGATCGATCGCGTGCCTTGCCGGGAGGCCGGCAAAAATCCGGCGCGCCGCATCGTCCTTGCGTTGCTGCGCAGGCCGAAGCTTTGCGTCGGCCGCACGGTTCATGTATCGACGCGGCATCGAACCGGCAAATCGGTTGCCCTCGTCGGTCCCTCGTCCGTCCGCCATGGACCTCTGGCAATGAAAGACAACGTGAGCAGAAGTGCCACGCCGCGAGGCGCTCGCCCTCACCTCGGAAGTTCCGCCTTGTCGGTCGACCTCGACAAGGCTTTTCTGAGAACCGACCCGCTACACGAGCGGTTGTTCATCGCCTTCAAGGCCCGTCCGCTGGTGCTGCTTCCCTTGCTGGCCGCGGTGTTACGAGGCCGCAAGCGGTTCCGCGATCGCATCATCGATGAAACCGCGAGCGCCTTTCGGCTCTCCTCGTGCCCGCGTCAGGTGGAGGTCGAACAACTCGTCGACAGCGCCCGCCAGCAGGGCAAGCCGGTCGAATGGCTGTCGAGGGAGCCGTTGCGCCTCGGGGTGGAAGATGCCGAGGTGCAGCGCATCTTCGGAGGAAGTTCCGATTCCGACGTGCTCGACAGCGCGACGAGCGTCGACGACAAGGTCAGCCGGTTGCAAGCGCGCTTTCCCAACGGCTTCGCCTATGTGGGAAACCGGGCCGCCGACATGCCCCTCTGGCGCGCTGCGTCCGAGCGCTACGGCGTCAACCTGCCGAACGCGGTCAAGCGGCAGGCGCAGCGCGAGGGGCTCGACATCATCGAGCTCGCCAAGCGGCGGCCCCTCATCGTGAGCTTGCTCGGGTCGATGCGCCCCCATCAATGGCTGAAGAACCTCCTCGTCTTCGTGCCCTTCGCGCTCAGCCTCGGACACCTCAAGTCAGCCGACGTCGGTGTGGCGCTCCTGGCTTTCGCTTGTCTGTGCCTACTGACCAGCGGCACATATATCGTCAACGATCTTTTCGACGTCGAGGCCGACAGGCGACATCCCCGCAAGCGAGATCGGCCGATCGCGGCCGGCGATATCCAGATCCCGGTCGCCGCCGTGGCAAGCGTCGTCCTCGTCGGAATAGCCTTGGGACTGGCGCTCCTGCTCAGTCCGGCTTTCGCTTTGGCCCTGCTCGCCTACCTCGGCGTGACGCTCGCCTACTCTTTCCGGCTGAAGCGCGTTGCCATGGTGGATGTCCTCGTCATCGCGATGTTGTTCACGCTGAGGATCCTCGCCGGAATGCTCCTGACCACCGACGTGCCCTCGCACTGGCTACTGATGTTCTCGATCTTCTTCTTCCTCAGTCTCGCCTTCATGAAGCGCGAGGTGGAATTCAACGTGATGCATCGCGCCGGGCGCCAAACCCTCTCGGGCCGGGGCTACGCCATGGAAGACCGCATGTATGTCCTCTCCTGCGGTCTCTCGAGCGGCATGGCGTCGATCGTCATCTTCTCGCTGTTCATCACGGAGACGCTCCGCCTCGGGCAGGCCAATTACGGCACCCCCGCGCTGCTTTGGGGTGTGATGGGGATCGTCACCTATTGGGTGCTGCGCATGTGGCTGCTGACCACCCGGGGTCTGATGAACGATGATCCGATTCTCTTCGCGGCGCGCGATCGAACCAGTCTTCTCCTCGGCGCCGCCAGTGCGGTCCTCATCGTCTGTGCGCAGGTGCTCCACCTTTGATCCCGTCCTCACGGATGACGATGACCTCGTGGGGCCGGACCGCCCGGGCCTGGAGCCGCGTTGCCGATCCGGCTTTTCTGGACCAGGCGGGGCTCGCTTTCGCGGGCGGCGGCGACGTGCTGGCTTATGGCATGGGAAGATCCTATGGCGATGTCTGCCTCAATGCGGGGGGCACTTCGCTCCGGATGCCGCGCCTCGACCGGGTGCTCGGCGCCGATTGGACCACCGGGATCGTTCGGGCGGAAGCGGGGCTGACCATCGGTGCCCTGCTGGAGCTCGCGCTACGTCACGGCTGGTTCGTCCCGGTCTCGCCCGGTACCAAATTCGTGACCCTGGGCGGCGCCGTCGCCAACGACGTGCATGGCAAGAACCATCACGGCGCCGGCACCTTCGGATGCCATGTGAGGCGCATGGCATTGCTGCGTTCGGATGGAGGGACGGTCGAGATTTCGCGCGACCATCGGACGGAACTCTTTGCCGCGACGGTCGCCGGGCTCGGCCTCACCGGCATCATCCTCTGGGTCGAATTGCAGATGGTCGCCGTCGCCTCCGGTGACTTCGATGTCGAGACCCTGCGCATGGTCGATCTCGACGACTTCTTCCGCATCGCGGGCGAGAGCGATGCCTGGCCCTACACGGTCGCCTGGGTGGATTGCCTCGCCAAGGGAGCCTCGCTCGGGCGAGGATTGTTCAACCGCGGACGCCATGCCGCCGAAGGGGGATTGCGCGGCCTTGCGCCGCGGCGGAAGCTGCGGATTCCCATCGATGCCCCCTCGGCGCTCCTTGGGCCGGTGACCGTCAAGGTGTTCAACGCGCTCTATGCCCGGCAGGCGCCCTCCTCCGGGCCCCGCCGCGCGTCCTACGACAGCTTCCTCTACCCGCTCGACGGGATTGCCGAGTGGAACCGGCTTTACGGCGGGCGCGGCTTTTTCCAGCACCAATCGGTGGTGCCGCGCGACGCGGCGCCACGTGCCCTTCAGCGCCTTCTCGAGGAGACGGCCCGGGCCAATCAGGGCTCGTTCCTGGTCGTCCTCAAGCTGTTCGGCTCGCGGCCCTCGCCCGGCATCCTGTCGTTCCCGAAGGAAGGCGCGACCTTCGCGCTCGATCTGCCGAACCGCGGCGACGCCACGTGGGCTTTGCTCGACCGCATGGCCGACATCGTCCTCGAGGAAGGCGGTCGTCTCTACCCGGCCAAGGATGCCACCATGTCGTCACACCATTTCCGCGCCGGCTATCCGCGCTGGCGCGAGATCGAGGCCTGCCGCGACCCGGCCATTTCGTCAGATTTCTGGAGGCGGGTGACCCGCAACGCTGCATGACCGACCGGTCCCCCACCAAGTTCGGCGAGGCCAGGACCGTTCTCGTCCTCGGCGCGACTTCGGCCATCGCGCTGGCGTTCTGCCGCCGCCGGGCGGCGGACGGCGCAAGCTTCATCCTCGTCGCACGCAATGCCGAGCGCCTGGCCGCCGTCGTTTCGGACCTCCAAGCCAGGGGCGCGGCGCGTGCCGTCTCTGCGGCGACCGATCTTGCCGACATGAACGGCTGCGAGGCGCGCTTCCAGGAGTTCCTGGCGCCGCTCGGCGTTCCGGACGAGGTGCTCCTGGCCTACGGGGTTCTGGGCGACCAGGGTAGGGCCCAGGACGACCCCGACGAAACCCGCCGGCTCATCGACGTGAATTTCACCAGTGCGGCCCTGTGGCTGCAGCTCTGCGCCAAGCATCTCGGCCGGCAGAAGCCCTGCGTCCTCGTGGTGATCGGTTCCGTGGCGGGGGATCGGGGACGGCAGTCCAACTACGTCTATGGCGCCGCCAAGGCGGGTCTCGACGCCTTTGCGGAAGGGTTGGCGCACCGGGCGCATGGCGGCAAACTCGGAGTCGTGACGGTCAAGCCGGGCTTCGTCGACACGCCGATGACGGCGCATCTCGACCGCTCGGGTCCGTTGTGGGCCAAGCCCGAGGCTGTGGCGCAAGCCATCGATGGCGCCATCGCGAAGGGTCGCCGGATCGTCTACGCGCCGTGGTTCTGGTGGCCCATCATGGCGGCCGTGCGGATGGCGCCCCGGCGGCTCTTCTATCGGACCAAGCTCTGAGCACATGACAAACGATTCCAGCGGCCGGCACGGTCGCGTCGTGGTGACGGGGGCGGCCGGCCTCGTCGGTCAGAACCTCGTGCCTCGGCTGAAGGCGCACGGGTACACCGAGATCGTCGCCATCGACAAACACCCGCGGAATACCGGGATGCTCGCCGGGTTGCATCCGGACGTGCGGGTCATCGAGACCGATCTCGTGCGCGGCACCGCGTGGCGGGACGCCTTCGCGGGGGCCGAGGCCGTGGTGATGCTGCACGCCCAGATCGGCGGGCTCCTCGAGCAGGAGTTCACCGACAACAACGTTGCGGCGACCGAACGCGTCATCGATGCGGCGCGGGCGGCTGGCGTGCCCCACGTGGTCCACGTCTCGTCGTCCGTGGTCAACTCGGCCACACGCGATTTTTACACCGAAAGCAAGAAGGCGCAGGAGAAGATCGCCCTCGCCAGCGGCATCCCGACGGTAATCTTGCGCCCCACGCTGATGTTCGGCTGGTTCGATCGCAAGCATCTCGGCTGGCTGGCCCGCTTCATGGCCCGCGTCCCGGTCTTCCCGGTGCCGGGGAGCGGACGCTACAAGCGCCAGCCGCTCTACGCCGGCGACTTCTGCGCCATCATCATGGCCTGCCTGGACCAACGCATCGCCGGGCAGGCGTTCAACATCTCGGGCCTCGAGGTGATCGACTACATCGATCTCATCAAGACCCTCAAGACGGCGCTTGGCCTCAAGACCCCGGTCGTGCGCGTCCCCTACAGCCTCTTCTGGGCATTGCTGCGCACCTACGCGCTCCTCGACAAGAACCCGCCTTTCACCACCCAGCAGTTGAAGGCCCTGGTCACGCCCGACACGTTCGAAGTGATCGACTGGCCCGGGATCTTCGGCGTCACCCCCACCGCGCTGGCGGCGGCGTTCCGCGAGACATACGGCCATCCGACCTTTTCGTCCGTCGTTCTGGAGTTCTGAACCTTGCGTCTTGCCGTCATCGGCGCCGGAGCCATGGGTCTCGCGGCGGCCTATCATGCGGCCAAGGCCGGCCACAAGGTACGGGTGTACGAGGCGGGGCCGGAGGCCGGGGGCATGGCGGCCCATTTCGATTTCGGCGGCCTGTCGGTGGAGCGGTACTACCATTTCGTCTGCAAGACCGACCAGCCGACCTTCGACCTCATGCGGGAACTTGGGATCGGCGATCGGATGCGCTGGCGGCCGACCTCCATGGGCTACTGGATCGGCGGCAAGCTCCATCCCTGGGGCGACCCGGTGTCCCTGCTGCGCTTTCCGGGCCTCGGCCTCTTGTCCAAGATCCGCTACGGCGGCCTGATGTTGCTATCGAGCCGACGTTCGCGCTGGGCAGCGCTTGAAACCACCTCCGCGAAGGACTGGATCACCCGCTGGTGCGGCCGAACCGTCTACGAAAAACTTTGGCGGCCCTTGTTCGACCTGAAGTTCTACGATTATGCCGACGATGTCTCGGCAGCCTGGATCTGGACCCGGATCCGGCGTCTCGGCAATTCACGCAAGTCGCTGATGCAGGAGGAACTGGGCTATATCGATGGCGGCACGGAAACCCTGGTGCGGGCGCTCGTCACGGCGATCGAAAACCTCGGCGGCGAGGTTCTGGTGGGCCTTCCGGCCTTGGAGATCCTGACGAAGCGGGACGCCGTTGCCGGCATCCGCACCTCAGCCGGGGAGGACGCGGCCGAGGCCGTGATCTCCACCGCTCCGACGCCCTTCGTGTCGCGGCTGGCGCCGACCCTGCCGGACGACTGGAAAGCGCGGTACGATGCCATCCAGAACATCGGCGTCATCTGCCTCGTCTTCAAATTGAAGCGGTCCGTGACGAAGCACTTCTGGGTCAATATCGTCGAGCCTGGCGTTCCGATCCCAGGCATCA
>CAXSEU010000022.1:0-4490 GCA_964236485.1 uncultured Lichenihabitans sp.
GACCGGTGAGCTTCGTCCTTGCCCATCTGTCGGACGCCCATATAGGGCCTCTGCCTCGTCCCAGCGTCGGCGAGTTGTTCGGCAAGCGTCTGACCGGCTACGTCAACTGGACCCGCAGGGGCCGGCTCCACGACATGGGCGTGCTCCAACGCCTCGTCGCCGACATCTTGCGTCAAAGCCCCGATCACATCGCTATGACGGGCGACATCTTGAACATCGGGCTTGCGGCCGAGTTTCCTCTGGCCCGCCTCTGGCTCGAGACCCTCGGTTCCCCGCATGACGTCTCCTTCGTGCCCGGCAACCATGACGCCTACGTGCGGGGGTCGGTGCCGCATCTCGCCAGCACCTTCACGCCCTGGGTCAGCGAGTCCGATTCCGCCGGGCCGGCCTATCGCTTCCCCTATGTGCGTCATCGCGGCGACGTGGCGCTGATCGGCCTCTCATCGGCGATCCCGACGGCGCCGCTGCTGGCCTCCGGCGCGCTCGGCCGGCACCAATGCGCGGCCCTCGCGTCGCTGCTGGCGGAAACCGGCGCGCGAGGCTTGGCCCGGGTCGTGATGATACATCATCCGCCCCACCGCAGCGGTGCCAGCGGTGGTCGGGGCCTGCGGGACTCCAAGCGTCTCGAGGGGGTGCTGGCCCGGCACGGTGCCGAAATCGTCATCCATGGACACAACCATCAAGCCTCGGTCAGCCATATGGCCGGCCCGGGCCCGAGCCCGATTCCCATCGTCGGAGTGCCGTCCGCCTCCGCGGTGCCGGGAACGTCCGGCCATCG
The DNA here is from genome assembly GCA_964236485.1 of uncultured Lichenihabitans sp. GTDB lineage: Bacteria > Pseudomonadota > Alphaproteobacteria > Rhizobiales > Beijerinckiaceae > Lichenihabitans. The sequence continues at coordinate 779 of CAXSEU010000022.1, forward strand.
GGCCGCCTACCATCTTTACCGCCTGGAGCGCGGCGCGGCGGGTGCGTGGAAGGTCCGCGCCAGCCAGCGGGGGCTCGACGCCGCATCAGGGGACATCATCGATCTTGGCGACCTGGCCCTGTGACAGAGGAACCAGGCGCTTCCGCCGCTTCGCCGAAGACCGTTCCGGTCGGGTCGCGCCGGTGCCATCCCACGATCATTAAAATGGTGCCGACGACTTAAAGACTTCGAAAGCTCTTCCTGGTGGGATATCCGGGATGAGTAGGCTCTTCCGACAGAACCATGATGGCGCAAGCGCGGTGGAATTCGCGCTTATCGTTCCCGTGTTCATCACGATGGTCATGGGCTGCATCGAGTTTTCGCTGATCTTCTTCACCTATAACGCGGCCGGTCACGCGGCCTGGGACGTGACCCGTCAGCTTGCCCTCAACGAGATAACCTCGGCGCAGGTCTCCACCACCGCCCTGGCGGAATTGCCGAGCTGGGTTCGCTCGCGAGCGACCGTCACGTCGAGTTCGTCGTCCACGGACCCGAACACGAACCGCTTCACCGTGGTCGTGAGCTTTCCTGCCAGTGCGGCGACGCCGACCAGTGTCTTGAGCTGGGCTTATGGGACGCTGAATCTCAGAGCCAGCTCCACCATGCAGCAAGAACCAACCTCTTGATCGGGCTGCTCCGGGATCGGCAGGGAAGCGTCATCACCCTGGGCGCGCTGTTGTTTCCGGTCCTGCTGGGACTTGGGGCCTTGGCGGTCGACTGCGCGAACCTCTATTACAACAAGTCGAAAGTGCAGATGGCGGCCGACGCCGCGTCTCTCGGCGCCGCCTCCGCGTTGCCCGATACCGCCGCGGCGACCAGCCGGGCGCTCGATCTCGTCGGCCTGAATACACCGGCGAGCTTCGGCACGCTGTCGAAAGCCCAGGACGTCAAGGTCGGCATCTGGGATGCCAGCGCCAAGACCTTCACCCCCAATTCGACCAGCCCGAACGCCGTGCAGGTCTCGACGCACCGCACGGCGGCGAACGGCAACCCCGTCTTCACGTTTTTCGGCCGGCTCGCGGGGACCACGCAACTCGAGGTCAACGGCCAGGCGATCGCCGTGAAGTACGGGGGCACCTGCGTCCGGGTCCTCGACCGGACGGCCGCGGGCGCCTTCTCCCAATCCGGGAGCGGGTCGAGCACGTTGAACTGCTCCCTGCAGGTCGATTCTTCGTCGCCTACCGCGGCCCGCACGCAAGGGACGCCGACCGTCACGTCGACGAAGCAGCTCTGCGTCACCGGTGGGTACAGCGGGAGTGGCTGGTCGCCGGTTCCGACAACCGGATGCAGGGTGCTTGGCGATCCACTCGCCTCGATTCCGGAGCCGGCCGCGCCCTCGACCCCCTGCGCCGCACCCGTGGGGAACGCGATGGCTTCGAACTGCACGCTGACCGGCTCGGTATCCTTCGGCGGGACGATCAGCCTGCAGAGCGGTCTCTATTACCTCAGGAGCGCGAACGTCACCATAACGAGCGCGTCGACCCTGACCGGCTCGGACGTCATGATCTTTGTGGACGCGAGCAGCACGCTCACCATCGGCGGCGGAGGCACCGTCTCCCTGTCGGCGGCCGCCTCCGGGACCTATGCCGGCATTCTGATCTTCCAGTCGCGCGCAACCCCGGCAAGCACGACGGTCTCGATCAACGCGGGGGGAAGTCTGTCGCTGAACGGAACGCTCTACGCGCCTTCCTCCACCCTCAGCCTCGGAGCCAACGGATCTTATTCATCGACGGCCCAGTTCGGCTATCTCATCGCCGACAAGGTCATCATCGGCGGGTCCAGCAATTTCATCTTCAACGCCTTTTCGACCACCGGCGTGACGCCGCGGACGCTCAAGCCCCATGCCGGGCTGGTCGGTTAGGCACGTCAGCTGTTTCGGAGGCGATCAGCCGATCAGTATCTTGCCGGGGTTCATGATGTTCTGCGGGTCGAAGGCCGTCTTGATCGACCGCATGAGCGCCAAGGTAGGCGCGGCGTACTCGGCGAGCATGTATTTGGCCTTGCCTTGGCCGATGCCATGCTCGCCCGTGCAGGTTCCTTCCATGGCGAGTGCCCTGTGAACCAGCCGGTCGAGGAAGCCTTCAACGCGCTCCATCTCGGCCACGTCGGTGTCGTCGACCAGCAGCGCGACATGGAAATTGCCGTCCCCGACATGGCCGACGATCGGCGCCACGAGGCGCGAGTCGGCAATGTCGGCCTGCGTTGCGGTGACACAATCGGCCAGCCGCGATATCGGCACGCACACGTCCGTCGGGATGGTCTTCGAGCCGGGACGAAGGGTGAAGCCCGACCAGTAGACATCGTGCCGGGCCTGCCAGAGCTTTGTGCGGTCTTCCTGCTTCGTGGCCCAGTCGAAGGGACCGCCTCCTTCGCCTTGCGCGATCTCGCCGAACCGTTCGGCCTGTTCGGCGACGCCGGCATCGCTGCCGTGAAACTCGACGAACAGCATCGGCTTCTCGGGAAGCCCAAGGCGCGAATGGAGGTTGCAGGCCCGCACCTGGAGAGAATCAAGTAGCTCGATCCGCGCCACCGGGATGCCGGATTGGATCGTCAGGATCGTGGCCTTGCAGGCGGCCTCGACACTTGGAAAGGGGCAAACTCCGGCCGAGACAGCCTCGGGAATGCCCGACAATTTCAGCGTGATCTCCGTGATGATGCCGAGCGTTCCCTCGCTGCCGACGAAAAGCCGCGTCAGATCGTAGCCTGCCGCCGACTTCTTCGCCCGTCTCGCGGTGCGCACGATGTCGCCCGACGCGGTCACGGCCGCGAGGGCGATCACATTGTCCTTCATGGTCCCGTAGCGGACCGCATTGGTGCCCGAGGCGCGCGTCGCGGTCATGCCGCCGAGCGAGGCGTCGGCGCCAGGGTCGATGGGGAAGAAGAGGCCGTGATCGCGCAGATGCAGGTTCAGGGCCTTGCGCGTGAGGCCGGGCTCCACGACGCAGTCGAGATCCTCCGCGTGGACCGCCAGAACCCGGTTCATCAGCGAGGTGTCGACAGAAATGCCGCCGTGGGGCGCGTTGACGTGCCCTTCGAAGGATGTGCCGGTTCCATAGGGAATGATCGGTACGCGATGGGCCGCACAGAGGCGGACGATCTCCACCACGTCGGCCGTGTCCGTCGGATAGACCACGGCGTCCGGCGGCTGGTTTTCAACGAATGTGCGCGTGTTGGCATGTTGCTCGCGGACCGCCCTGCCCAGCACCGCCCTGTCGCCGAATCGCGCCGCGAGCGCTTCCACCGCAGCACGGATCGCGGTGTCCGGGGAACGGGTCGGCGACGCGGAGCCCATCGATGCCGCTCCATGCGCATTCATGTCGACGCTCCCTTGGTCCGGTCTGCGCCGGACATCACCATCGCTGTTCTATACAGCCTTCTTCAACCGGACCAGCGTGAACAGGCCGAACGGCGGCACGCCGCGTCGTTCGATCATCGTGACGTCGGCCCGGCGGGCGATCCAGTCGCCAAGGATGCTGAAGGCGAACTGGGGGTGCCAGCCCAGCGAGGCGCTGCGCCGCCCGAGCCAAGCCTCGACCTTGGCCACGGGGCCGGCATCGGCTCCGAAATGGTTGACGAGGACGATGTCCCCGCCGCGCTTCACCACGCGATGGACCTCGTCCAGCACTGCATGCGGGTCGGGCACGACGCTGAGCACGAAAGGAGCGACCGCCGC
>CAXSEU010000022.1:4500-16088 GCA_964236485.1 uncultured Lichenihabitans sp.
TCCCGGTCGGGAAGGCGAGACGGCTGGCATCCATGACGCTCAAGCCTTCGACATTGCCGAGGCCGTGTCGTGAGACCCGTGCCCGGGCCCGGCGCAGCATCGCCTCGGCGAGATCGATGCCGACGAGCCGCGTGCCCCTGTCGAACATCGGGAGTTCGAGACCCGTCCCGACGCCGACGTCGAGAACCCTGAAGCCCGCATGGCCTACGGCTGCCACCGCCGCTTCGCGGCCCCGCCGCATCACGGCCGCGAAGGCGAGATCGTAGATCGGCGCCCACCTCGAATAGGCCGCGACGACCTGCTCGGTGTCTTCTATAGACCCAGGCCGACCTGGCGTAGGCCCATTCATGCCGCGGCGGCGGCCGCGAGCGGGCCGCGCGTGGTCTCGGCGGAGGCCAGCCGGCATCCCCTGATGATGCCGCCCCCGAGAACCTGCGCATCATCGTCGGCCGAGGCATAGAACACGCAGGCTTGGCCGGGGGAAACACCCTGCTCGTCCCGGGCGAACTCGACCGAGGCCTCGCCTCCGGCGAGGCGCAGGATCGCCGGCACGGGCGCTCGGGTGGAGCGGACCCTGACCGCGATGTCGAGCCGTGATGCCTCGGCCTCGGGCAAGCTGCCGGGACCGATCCAATTGATGTCGCGCAGCATCACGGCGCGGGTGGCGAGCGCCTCCCGGGGTCCGACGAGAACCTGCGCCCGCGCCGCATCGAGCTTGACGACGTAGAGCGGCTCCCCGCCGACCTCGGGGTTCTCGGCAAGCCCGAGGCCCCTGCGCTGGCCCACCGTGTAATGGGCGATGCCGCGATGGCGCCCCAGCACCCGCCCATCGAGGTGGACGATATCGCCGCCCGTCATCGCACCCGGATGCATCCGCTCGATGACGTCGCTGTAGCGACCGCTCGGAACGAAGCAGATGTCCTGGCTGTCGGCCTTCCGGGCCACCGCGGTCAGGCCGAACTGCCGCGCCAGCTCCCGCACCTGCGCCTTCGGCAGGCCGCCCAGGGGAAATCGCAGCACCTTCAACTGCGGGCGCGTCGTCGCATAGAGGAAATAGCTCTGGTCGCGATCCCGGTCGTGGGCGCGATGGAGCGCCCAGCCGCCGTCTGTCGGGCGGGACGAGACGTAATGGCCCGTGGCCAACACATCGGCCCCGAGATCCTCCGCTGTGCCGAGCAGATCGGTGAACTTGACCGTCTGGTTGCAGGCGACGCAGGGGATCGGCGTTTCGCCTCTGAGGTAGCCCTCGGCGAACGGGGTAATGACCTGTTGGCGAAATCGTGCCTCGTAGTCGAGCACGTAATGAGGAATGCCGAGCTTCGAGGCGACATCGCGCGCGTCGTGAATATCGCGCCCCGCACAGCAGGCGCCCGGGCGAGCGGACGAACCACCGTGATCGTAGAGCTGCAGCGTAATCCCGACCACGTCGTACCCTTGCCGCGCCAGCAAAGCCGCGACCACGGAACTATCGACTCCGCCCGACATAGCGACGACGACACGTGTTTGCGGTGGAGCCTTGGCGACCCCAAGGGAATTGAACTCGGCTGAAGGCATTACGATCGTCATGGGTGGAGGTGCGGATTGCACCTCGATCCGCAGGATTATCCCCTTGGACTGCCGTTGGCCAGCGCCAACGGCGCCGCGGCTCGCCATATCCCTGCCGCTTCCCCGCGAGAATCTTGCCTCAAGAGGCCGTTTCTGCCGGAACTGTCCCTTTTACGTTCATTTCGCATTCAAATGCAGAAGCTTGGCTTAGTCAAGTTTTAAGCGCGGAGGTCTACGTTCACGGCAAGTCGCAGAGTTTAGTACGCGAGTGAAACGATGGTTGATATGCACCGGCCGAGGGTCAAATACGTCATCGGGCCCGATGGAAGTCCGTTGACAATTGCCGATCTTCCGCCCCCATCGACCAAGCGTTGGGTCATTCGCCGAAAGGCCGAGGTTGTTGCGGCGGTTCGCGGAGGACTGCTATCGCTCGAAGAAGCCTGCACGCGCTATACTTTAACGGTTGATGAATTCCTGAGCTGGCAAATGTCGATCGATCAACATGGGCTGGCGGGCCTCCGGACGACACGCATCCAGCATTATCGACAATAGCTCGGGCGGCCGGCGTAACGCCGAGACGGGGCGGCGTCCACGGCACCGCCTCGGCGTGTTGAGCAAAGCGGGCAGCGCAGGGTGCCTCGCCGAGGCGCCCTGCCGATCTGCTCACTTCTTGTGTTTGCCCTGAGCGCTGCCGGACGCGCTATGCGCTTTGGTCGAATGGCCATGCGCTTCCTCGGCCTTCTTGGAGGACGCGGCATGGTCGCCCTTCTCATGATGCTCCGCCGCGGCGCGGTGGGACTTGGCGGCATTCTCATGATGCTGAGCGGCTTCCGTATGAGCGGCCTTGGGCATGTTACTCTCCCGAAGATGGTGGCGCAGGATCGCGCTGCTCAAAAACCGGTCAGCCGCGCAAAAGTTGCCTCGCCGACGGTTTTGCAGGTGCGACATAGGCTGACGGCGCGGGCCGAGGTCGATGTTCTCCGGATCGTCACGGGCGCCGCCGCCGGATGATCATCGGCATGCCGCCGCGAGACCTCAACGCGACGCGCTGGATGGGCATGACGTCGTGGCCCGGCGCAAGGTCGAGCCTGAACCCCCGCATGATGGTCGCCAGCACGATCACCGCCTCCTGCAGGGCGAAAGAGGCGCCGATGCACACCCGGGGCCCGGCACCGAACGGCAGGTAGGCGTAGCGCTCGATCTTCTCGCGCTGGTCGGGAAGGAAGCGCCACGGAACGAAGCGGTCGGGCGACTCCCAAAGGAGCTTATGCCGGTGCAGCACATAGGGAGCGATCACGACGATCGTTCCGGCCTTGATGGCGAGGCCGCCGAGACGATCGGGTCCGATGGCTTGGCGCGAGATGGTGGCCGCCGGCGGATAGAGCCGCATGGCCTCCTCGAGCACGGCCCGCGTAAAGATCAATCGGTCCTGCGTCCCGGCCCTCAGGCGGCCATCCGGCAGTTCCCGGTCGACCTCGGCCTCGACGGCTTGGCGCGCGGCGGCGTCCTGCGACAGGAGGTACAACGCCCAGGTCAAGGCATTCGACGTCGTCTCGTGACCCGCGATGATGAAGGTGACGAGGTTGGCCTTGATCTCCTCGTCCGACAGACCTCCCCCGGTCTCGGGATCGGCGGTCGCCAGCAACAGCGTGAGGAGGTCCCGCGGTGCGCCGGCTGGATCCGCCCGCATCCGAGCCCGCCGCTCGGCGATCATGGTCTCGACGGCGGTCTCGAAGAAGCGCAGCAGCGGTCGGTTGCGGCGCCGGCCGAGGCGCGGCACCCAACCTGGCAGATCGAGCGCGTCGAGGGGGTCCAGTCTGCCGACGCTCTCGAGGAAGCGCGACACGATGGCCGCAAACCGATCGGCGCTGTGAGTGAGGGCGTCGGAGAAGATCGTGCGGCCCAGGATGCGCAGCGTGACGCGGGCCATCTCGGTCGAAACATCAGCCCGCCGCCCGTCGCGATGCCGTCCCCACCGCTCGGTCATGATGGAAGCCTCCTCGGCCATGGCCTCCTCGAAGCCGAGGACGTGGCGGGGCGAGAACAAGGGTGCAATCGCCCGGCGCTGCGATCGCCATTCGGCACCTTCGGCGAGCAGCAGGCCCTGGCCTATGCCGGGCGCCAGCATGCGCTTTTGCAGCATGTCCTTCGAATAATTGGCCATGTTCTCGACCAGGACATGGCGAACCACGGCCGGATCGCTGACGACGGCGACCGCGCCCAGTATCCCCCGGCCGAAAAGAACCGGCCTTTCGAAATGCGCCTTGGTCCAGGTGGCGACGGGGTTGTCGCGCAGCCCGCGCAGCAGATCGAGGGTGCCGAGAGGCGCATCGAGCGGTCGGGGCGCGGGAGCCCGAAAGGCGCCGGTGCGCCGCGGCGCCGTTCCGCCAGGGTCTGACGTCACCAGACTCATCGCGATATCCTCACTGGTGCCTCGTCATCACGGCCGAAGATGAGGTGACTCAAGGCTCGCCGCAACACGGCCTCGTGCGCTATCGGTGTTTGCCATGCGGCATATCGCCGACCTAGGCCGGATTGCGCGCGCGAGGAAAGTGGTCTCGCGCGTCGGAAGCGCCACCGGGAGGAGACGAGATGGTCGACATCGCCGAGGTTGCCTCGATCATCCTCGATCGGGCGCGCGCGAGGGAGCGCTTCGTCGTCGCGATCGCCGGACCTCCCGGAGCCGGCAAATCGACGATGGCGCAGGATCTCGTCCCGCGTCTGCCGCCGGGGTCGTCCAGCGTGGTGCCGATGGACGGCTTCCATTACGACGACGTGGTTCTCGCCAGCCGGGGGCTGCAGAAGCGCAAGGGCGCACCGGAAACCTTCGATGTGCGAGGCTTCGCGCATCTGCTCCGTCGCATCCGGGCTCGTGAACCCGAAATCGCGATCCCGATCTTCGATCGAGGCCGCGAACTGTCCCGGGCCGCGGCCGCCATCGTGGAGCATGACGTCCGCTTCATCATCGTGGAAGGCAACTACCTGCTGCTCGACGAGGCACCCTGGACAGAACTCGCCGCGCTTTTCGACCTCAGCATCTTCATCGACGTGTCCCGCGACGAACTCGAACGACGCCTCCTTCAGCGCTGGGCCGACATGCGGCGTCCGGACGCCCAGGCCTGGGTGGCGGGCAACGACATGCCGAACGTCGACCGTGTGCTCACCCGCCGCAGACCCGCCGATCTCGTGGCTTGAGCCGAAGAATGCGCGGATCGAAAGGATTCCGGCGGCTCTGAAACTTCCCATCTCCCCGCCCGTAGCTCACGTCGCCAGAGCTTGATCGACCCCGATGCGATCCGGTTCGGAGGGAGGACGCTGCCGTGAGCGGGATCGCCGCGCAGTCCCCAAGTCCTTCGTGCTCGAAACCGCGAGTGGAGATTCCGGATTGGCGACGATGCTCACGGGACGGCAAATCCGTGAAGGGAGGACCCTCGCACGCTGGAGCACCGAGCAACTGGCCAAGCGTGCCGAGATCGCGCCAGCCACCGTGGAGCGGGCGGAACGCTACGAGGCCGAGGCCCCCATCACGGTGGCCCAGGCCTGCGCCATCCGGTCGGCGCTCGAAAGCCGGGGCATCGCCTTCACACCGGACGACCGTAACCCGCCTGCCGTGATGTTGCACAGCGCCCGGTCGAGCGAGGCCCGGCAGCCCAAGGGCACCGTCACGGTGGGATTCACCAACCGCCGCAACCAGACCGTGATCCGCAGCACCGGCCGCGCCGGCAACAATTACCGCCAGACCGTCTATGTTCTGAGATGCAACGACTGCGGGTATGAGTATGGGTCCAACGGCTCGGAAATCTTTCGCCGGCGCTGTCCGAACCATGACGGCGGCAGGCAGGGGCCGGAGGTCTGAGCGTCGCGAACCCGTTGGCTGGACGCCGGCCGATGAGCCGCTCGATGAACTGCGGCGTTCAGCCCTTGATGGCGGTCCGCAAGGCGTCGTTGATGCGGTCCTGCCAGCCGGGACCATCGGCCTGGAAATGATCAAGAACCTCCGCGTCGAGCCGCAGCGATACCTGCTGTCTGGCGCCAGGAATGACGGGAGGCTTGGGGGCGTCCTGGATCGGCTTGGCCGGAGCCTTCCGGAAAGCTGCCTCCGCGGCTTCGAAGGGATCGGCGGGGCGTCGGGGTTTTTGCATCGGAGCAGGCACCTTGGTCGCGCGACGAGGCCGGCTGTCGCCGGCTCGGCGCCTCACGTTACCGCGCCCCCGGGTGCACGGCAATTCTGGCGCGAGACACGTAGGATCGCTCTCGGAAGACACGCTCCGGCGCCGTGAGTTCCGCTTTCAAGCGGCGATGTCGGCCGAAGCACGGCTTGGTCAGCCTGGTGCTGCGCGAGCGCGGCTTCGGCTTCACGGCGGGAAGCTGGGGGAAGCTTTTTGTTCCTGATTTGTTCTTGACTTTGGTCGGCGATATTATACTTGCCAGCCCCAGGCGATGGGCGTAGGGTGTTTCTCATAGAGGAACGACCCCGATGTCCCGCTCGATTTTCACCGAACCGCACTTCAATGACGAGGCCGCCGCCTACGCTTACGTCGAGGCCCGCCTTTGGAAAGATGGTCGGCCGTGCCCGCATTGCGGTGTCTTCGATCGCTCCGGCCAGCTTAAGGGCAAGAGCAACCGCCCTGGCTTGTGGAAGTGCTATGCCTGCCGCAAAACCTTTACGGTCAAGATCGGCACGATTTTCGAGGCGAGCCACATCGCCATGCGCGACTGGCTCACTGCGATCCACCTGCTGTGCTCCTCCAAGAAGGGCATTAGCTCGCACCAGCTTGCTCGCACGCTTGGCCTGACTGTCAAGTCGGCTTGGTTCATGTCTCACCGTCTTCGGCTCGCTATGCAGGTGGTCGACGTTCCCCAGATGGGCGGCGAAGACGAGATCGTGGAGATTGACGAGACCATCATCGGCAAGGTCAAAGGCGCCCCGAAGGACGCCAGCTTCAAGAACTCCAATTTCCGCAACGTCGTGCTGTCCCTGGTCCAGCGCGGCGGCGCCGTGCGCAGCTTCCATATCAGCGGCTCGACTGTCGGCGCCCTACAGGCCGTTATTACGGCTCATGTCGATCCGAAGACCGCGATCATGACGGACGAGCTGAGGGCCTATAAGTCGATTGGCAAAGGCTTCGCCAGCCACGACACCGTCAACCACAGCAAGGACGAATACGTTCGCGGTCACGTTTACACGAACACCGTCGAGGGCTTCTTCTCCGTGTTCAAGCGCGGCATGAAAGGCGTCTACCAGCATTGTAGCGAGTACCACCTTGGCCTCTACCTCGCAGAGTTCGACTTTCGGTATTCGAACCGGGTGAGGCTTGGCGTCAACGATGTCGAGCGCGCCGACCGCGTGCTGGCCGGCGTGGTCGGGAAGCGGCTGACGTATCGCGATGGAATTGATCACGACTAGCTGCGACTTTGCGCTATCGCGGCAAGATTGCTTATGCGCAAAAGCGCAAAACCCCCAGGATAATGTCGGTTCTGGTGACAAACCCCTGGGGAGGGCTCGTTTAGGCGAGCGCGTCGTCGGTTCCCGCGCATCCTCGGATGCCAAACGCCCCGGTTTGGAACCCGGGGCGTTTCGTTTCAAGATAGCCGCTCAGCCTGCTTTTCTAGGGCTTGGAAGAGCTTTATAGGCCCTGAACTGTCGCTCGGCATGTGCGTTCGCCGCCGGTCTGCTGGACCGCACGCGGCCATAGCCGGGAAAGGCCTTGTACTCGTTCGCGATGATCAACTCGTTCACCTTGGCAAGAAGCCTAGCCATTGACACCTGTATCCCTCGGTGAGTGATGCTCTCGGCATAGATGAGCCAAGCTTCGCCTAGCAATTCCAGCGAGCGCAGATCCTCCCGGCTCATGTAGTTCTTTGCCACCTTTGCATCGGCCAATGTCGGCGGCTTATTGCCAAGCGCCACCATGCCCATGTTGGGCTTGTTCGCGTCAGCGCGAGCCAGGACGATTTGCGCGGCCGTGTGTTCCGAGACGGCGTAGTGAAATGCGTCCTGACTGTATGCGAAAAAGCTGCTCGCCTCTTGTGAGTTCGAGTCGTAGTCTATCGCGCAAGCGGCAAACGTATCTCGCACTCCCTGATAGAGAGACTTCTCTGATGTGCGGATTGCCCGCACTTGTTCGGCGAGACGTTGGAGGGCAATAGGGTCGCTGTGCAGCCTAGCGCCGTTGAGGGCGTAGCCTTCCTCGATGTACCCCTTCAGAACCCGCGTGGCCCATTGCCGGAAGGCGGTCGCCTTCTTGCTGCTCACGCGATAGCCAACGGCCAGGATCACATCGAGATTGTAGTGGCTGACCTGCCGAGTGACCTCGCGGCCACCCTCGTTTTGAACCGATGCAAATTTTGCATGAGTTGCCTCGGTCTCCTCTAACTCATTCTCGTCAAACGTTTTTCTGATGTGGCGTGCGATGACCGACTGATCTACGCCGAACAGTTCGGCCATCTTCGCTTGGGTCGCCCACATGGTGTCATGGCCGACATCTACCGGAAGATCGATCTCCCGGTTGCTGTCGGGCTCCTTGAACCGAGCGAAGAAGTCGAGCTGCGCCGCTTCGCGGGCCGCGTCTCGAACTTTTGCGACGACCGCTGCCGCTTTTCCGGCGAGGCGACGAAGGGCTCCGGGCTTGTCATCTTCCGTGGACATTACACCGCCTCCCTTGTCGGGTTGCGGGGTCCCGCGTACCGCTTTAGGCGATAGCGATCTCCGTCGTAGAACAGCACCCCGTCGGCCTTGAGTCGGCTTAACAAGCTCGACACGCTGCCGGGATGAAGGTCGATCCCGCGACGATCCTTGGCCCACCTCACGCACGCCTGTGAGGAGAGGCCGCCTTCTGCGGCCTCTTCGAACAGAGACAGCACCACATCCTTAAGGTCGCCACGGCGATTGCGCTTGTCTGTATCGGCGGGCGCAGTTTCGTCGCCCAACGTGCGCAGATTGATATCGACTTCGTCGATTCGGGTTTGTAGGTGCTGCATCTCCAAACGTAATTTGTCGCGACGATCCCGAAGGAGTTTTATGGACTCGTTTCTGCTAGTCATGGTTTTGGCTCCGGTGTGGTGAGCCTACCGGGACTTGAACCCGGACCCCTGGGGAGGGAGATGCTTGGAAGGCACCCGCGTCTGCCATTTCGCCACAGGCTCACAGAATTAAGCCTATCAGCAGAATAGCGCGAGGTCGAATCCCCTATGTTGATTAGTCAACTGATTCGGAGCTTTCCCACTATGCCCGCGAAAAAATCCGAAGCCCTCACAGACGAAGAACGCGCCCGGCGCATCCGCGATCTGGCGACGGAATCAGGGACCAGCGACGATCCGGCCGCGTTTGAGCGGGCGTTTAAGAAGGTGGTGAAACCGGAACGGCACGGCGTGAAAACCGGATCGACCGAGAAGCCGGAGCCAAGTGTAAACTGAACGAGCTTAGGCCGTCCCGATGGCCGTCCGCACAGCCTTCACGACGCCTTCGCGCAACACGGCATGATCGCCTGCCTTCTTCATGTGCCCGCCTCGCACCGTGCCGGGGACGAAAAGCTGACCGTTTTTGTCGCCGGGCCTGAGCCCCCATTGCGCCGCAGCCCGCATACACACGACGACGCGCTTACCATTTATGGCGTCTCGGAAGAGAATTTCGTGAGCCCAGTCCAGCGTCACGCGGCTTGAAGGCAGCACAGCGGGCGCGTGATGCGCTCCAAAGTTTTTGGAGTGGTACGCCACCAAATTGAGGAAGGCGACGCGCTCGCGCACGATTTCAGGCGGACCAAAAACCTTGGTTCGGCCCGTCCACCACACGTAGTGTTCGAGATGATCCTCTTTGCCATCGAGGGGTTGATTGCCTTTGCGCCGTTCGGCATAGCGAGTCTGAGCTTCGGACGTGCCCGCTTCGGTGATGTCCGATGAAACCAAGCCAGGGTTGAGATAGAGCAAGACGACCGGCGCCGTTCGGAGGCGACCAGCAAAACACGTCGGCAGGCATTCCGTGTTGAGTGTGTCTAGGGTCCCCTTGAAGGAGCGCCCGAACACTGGCGCGTCCTCAGGGTGCAGCTTAGCATCAGGTGGGCACTTGGCCCAAAAATCGAAGATGTCAGTCGGCATTCCGGACCATACCACAAGCCGTGATCTCAGATCATCGTTCGCTGGGGTCGTGAAGTATAACATCGCCCTTTGGTCGGCTGACGTGATCTATAAGGGTCAACTGCAGAGATGCGGTCTGGCCCTGCCTCCGGCGGGTCAGAGTGCCTTCCACACTTCTCTTCATGCGGATCCTGCCATGGCGCCCAGGACCCGAAGGGCAGAGTCGCCGCCCGACGACGAGACGGTGGCGATCCGCGAGGCCATCAGGGCCTATGTGCCCGATGCCATCCGGGAGTTGGCGCGGCTCGCCCACGAGGCTTCGAGCGAACAGGCCAGGGTCTCGGCCATCAACGCGCTGATCGACCGCGGCTACGGCAATCTCAAGACGACGACCGACGGGGACGATGCGGCGCATGGCATCACGGTCAGGTTCGTCGCCCCGCAAGACCGCACGTGAAATCGAGATTCCGGAGGCTTTCCGGGCACTGTTCGGTCCCGCTCGCTACAAGGCCTTCTACGGGGGCAGGGGGTCGGGCAAGTCGCATTCCATGGCGACCGCGCTGGTGTTGCTGGCGTCGCAAAAGCCGCTGCGGGTCCTGGCCGCGCGGGAAATCCAGCGCTCGATCAAGGACAGTTCGAAACGCCTGCTCGACGACCGCATCGCGGCGCTCGGCCTCGGGGCGCGGTATCGCTCGACCGAAACCTCGATCCGGGGCCGCAACGGCTCGCAGTTCATCTTCGCGGGGCTCCGGTCCAATCCGGACTCGATCAAATCCGTGGAAGGCATCGACATCGCCTGGGTGGAGGAGGCCGCGAGCGTCTCGCAGACCTCGCTCGACATCCTCATCCCGACGATCCGCAAACCGCTGTCCGAGCTCTGGTTTTCCTGGAACCCCCGGCACGCGAGCGATCCAGTCGATGCCATGTTCCGCAGCGGTCCGAGCCGGCCCGACGCGATCGTGCGCCGGGTGGATTTCAGCGACAACCCGTGGTTTCCCGCCGTGTTGGACGCCGAGCGCCTGTGGGACCGCCGGCGCGATCCCGACAAATACGCGCATATCTGGGAGGGCGCCTACCAGCGCCACGCCGAGACGCGCGTCTTTCGCAACTGGCGGATCGACAGCCTCGATCCGCCTGAGGGCGCGCGGCCCTTCTTCGGTGCCGACTGGGGGTTCGCGGTCGACCCGACCGTGCTGGTGCGCTGTTTCGTCCTCGACCGCCTGATCTACGTGGATCGGGAGGCCTATCGGGTCGGCTGCCCCATCAACGAGATCGGCGCCCTGTTCAGGACCATCGACGGTCCTCAAGGGGCGGCGCTCTGGCCCATCATGGCCGACAGCGCGCGGCCCGAACTCATCGACGCCATGCGGCGCGACGGCTTCCGCATCAAGCCGGCCCGCAAGGGCAAAGGCTCGGTCGAGGAAGGAGTCGCCTTCCTGCAGTCGCACGACATCGTGGTCCATCCAGAGTGCCGGCACGCCATCGACGAACTGACGCTCTACTCCTACCGGACCGATCCGCTCACGGGCGACATTCTCCCCGTGCTCGAAGACCGGCACAACCATGTGATCGACGCGCTGCGCTATGCCGTCGAAGCCGTGCGGCGCTCGAACTACCGCCTGCTCAGCCTCGTCTGACGGCGCTCCCTTTCAACAGTCGAGACCGATGCCGATGGCTCAAGCCCGTTCGGAATTCGCGCGCGACAGCCTGTCGAATCTTGCGGCTTCGCTGAATGCCGGCAAGGACAAGGCCAGCCGGGACAGTTTCTTCGTGTTCGATCTCGACCGGGTGCAGGTCGAGGCCATGTACCGGGGCGACTGGCTGGCGCGCAAGATCGTCGACATCGTGCCCTACGACATGGTGCGCGAGTGGCGCGAATGGTCGGGGGACCGGGCCGCCGTGAAGGCCGCCGAAGCCGCCGAGCGCCGCTTCGGCCTGCGCAAGCTGGTGCAGCGGGCGCTGGTGCTGGG
>CAXSEU010000023.1:0-1031 GCA_964236485.1 uncultured Lichenihabitans sp.
GGCTCGGGCGCCTTCATGGTCGGCATCGAGGAGCCGCGGCGATTGGCCCGGGACCTCGTCGCGGTGGCCGGTGCGAGCGGCCTCGCGACCGCCGCGCTGATCACCGACATGGATCAGCCTCTCGCCGAGGCGGCCGGCAATGCGCTCGAGGTGCGACACGCGGTTCGGTATCTCAGCGGATCGGCGCGCGGCAGCCGCGTTCACGCCGTCGTGACGGCGCTCGGCGCGAGGCTGCTGGTGCTGGGCGGTCTGGCATCTTCTCAGGAAGACGCCTGCGGCCGGATCGAAGCGGCCCTGTCGACCGGGGCGGCGGCCGAGCGCTTCGCCGCCATGGTCGCGGCGCTTGGTGGCCCGGCCGACCTCATCGAACACCCCGATCGGCACCTGCCGCATGCCCCGGTGGTCGAGGACGTCACGATGGTCGGGTCGGGGTATGTCGGCAGCATCGACGCCCGCGCCGTCGGCCTCGCGGTGGTCCGCCTTGGCGGCGGGCGGACGCGCCCGGCCGACAAGATCGACCCCCGGGTGGGGTTCTCGGGCCTCGCCCCTGTCGGTGCACGGGTGGGACCCGGAGCCACCCTTCTGGGCACCGTACATGCGCGGACAGAAGCCGAGGCCAAGGCTGCGGCCGAGACGCTGCGCCAGGCGTACCGTCTTGCCGCCGCCGCACCGTCCTCTCGCGACCCCGTCCTGGAACAGGTCTGAACGGAACCTCCCATGAGCCAGTCGGCATCGACCCTCATCGTGGCGCTCGGCGGCGGCCGCCAGGAGCAGCAGCCTTGGGTCGACGCCTTCAGGTCCCGCCTGCCGGGCTGGACCGTGGCGCATCTCGGCGATCCCGTCGAGGTCGAGCGGGTGCGCTATGTCGCGGCCTGGAAGGCGCCGCACGGTGCCCTCGACGGCTATCCGGGCCTGGAGGCCATCTTCTCGCTCGGTGCCGGCGTCGACCACCTCTGGTCCGATCCCACCCTGCCCCGGGTGCCGGTCGTGCGCGACGAGCAATGGATCGATCTGTTCATCCGCACCATGCC
>CAXSEU010000023.1:1041-8406 GCA_964236485.1 uncultured Lichenihabitans sp.
GATCTCAGCGCCCGCATGAGCGAGTGGGTGGTGCTGAACGTGCTTGGCCATCATCGTCAGATGGGCCGCTACGCGCGCCAGCAACGCGAGAAGGTGTGGGAGGACGCCGCACGCCAGCCCGCCGCCAAGGACGTGCGGGTCGGCGTCATGGGGCTGGGGGTCCTCGGGGCCGACGCGGCCGCCAAGCTGAAGGTCATGGGATTCGATGTCGCAGGCTGGAGCCGCACGCCCAAGGCCCTGCCCGGGCTGCGCTGCTTCGCGGGCAACGAGGAACGTGACGCGTTCCTCGCCCATGCCCAGATCCTCGTCGTCCTGCTGCCCTCGACGCCGGCCACGCGCGGCATCCTCGACGCGGCCCTTTTCGGCAAGCTGGCCCGCGACGGGCACCTCGGCGCCCCCGCCGTGCTGAACGCCGGCCGGGGCGCGCTGCAGAACGAAGCCGACATCCTGCGCTGCCTCGATGACGGGACGCTGCACGCGGTGACGCTCGACGTCTTCGAAACGGAGCCGCTGCCGCAGGATTCGCCGCTGTGGGCCCATCCGGGCGTCACCCTGACCCCGCACAACGCTTCCGTATCGGACCCTGCCGCCATCGCGGACTTCATTGCCGCGCAGATCGAGGCGCACGAACGCGGCGAGCCCTTCCGGTACGTCGTCGACCGCACGCGCGAGTACTAACGCATGTATGCTGTTGCTGACATGCGCCAACTTTAAAAGGGCGATTATGCCTTTGACGAATACATTGAATCAGCGGTAGTACAAGACCGTGCTTAAGAACGGAAAGGTTGCGCTATGTCTGATCGATTGCAGGTGGACAGTTTTGGCCTGGACTACTCCGAGCGAAGCGCTCGGCTGAGTCTCTGGAAGAAGGGTGGCGAAGATGAGTGCCGGTCCATTGTCTCAATCGTGGTTCCGACCGCGTCCATCACGTCTCAGACGGATTCCCAGCTGAGGATTGGTGCTGTTTCTGCTGTGAAACGGACTCTTCAAGAAGCTCTCGCAGTTCTCGAAGCTCACCCGTGGTGAGCCTTAGTCTCTCGCACTGATCAGCTAGGCTACGCTCTAGCCGATCAGCAACGCGGTACGCACGTTAAAGATCATCAAAGTTCTTCGTCTTAGTGCCCATTCCAGAACCTTGTCACAGCAGAAAAACGGGAATGTTCTATGACCGAATTGAGCGAAGATGCTGTTAAAGTTCTACGCAAATGTCGTGACCTTGGCTTTTGTAAAGAGGGAGAAGCTATCCAGCCTCGGAACTACATTACTGAGTTCGAGAATATCGAAGATGCCAAAACCGCCCATGGGAAATTGGTAGCTGAAGGTATTTGCGAAGCTTCCGAGCGATACTCAGTCAAGCTCACTGCTAAGGGCGCGACGCTAGTCCAAAAGCTGTAAGCTACTCCGATACTTTTGGCTTGCCTGACTCTTCTTTTCTCGGCCCCGTCGGCTTGGGATCGGGCGACATCTTAGCCATGCGGCCCATCAACGCATCAGTGGCTGACGATTCTTCATCCGCGCCGACTTGGCGGGCGGTTTCAATGAAGCGGTCAGATTGCGAGCGTTCAGGGTCCGTCTGTTTCTTCCGCATGACTTTCCTCTGGCCGGAACTGTCGCCCGGCACTGAGCGGGGCGCACGCCTTCGTGAGTGCATGAGACCGATCCCGAAACCGGGGATCTTCCAGCTTCTCAAATCCTGCCACACTTGGGGTCCAACTCATAGGCCAGCGCCAAGTGTCGCCACGCTCCGAGATCTTGATTTTCTCAACCATGGCTGGCCACCAAAGGAGAACCATCGCCGCCATTCCATATCCTTTTAGCTTATCAAAGCTTGGAGGCGGGAAGAATGATATTAGACCGCTCTCCCTATAGGCGACTAAATCTGGCCAATGCTGCAGAATTCTAGTGTCGCCGGAGATAATGGCATTGCCGCCGTCGGAGGCAAACTGTCTTATCCAGCTCGGATCACTTGTGCCTGGCGGATGGTGATCGAGTACGTGATCAACGCAGAGTCCCGTCCTGTTCGCCAGAACCGCCTTGACGGCGTTGGCAACTCGATAGGAGACGTTCTCGTCGATGCGTACCTTCAATGCAGTGTTCTACCCTCCAATTCCTTCTCGAATGCCACGGCGGAAATGACAGAGTCTTGGTCGATCCCGAACTCATCCGCTACGGTCTGGTAATCATCCTCGATAAGGAAGCGTCTAGCGACTGTTTCTGTTGGTATTCGGCTTCCTTTTAAGATGGGTCGTCCGAAAGACATTTTTGGGTTCATGATCACGCCAGGAAATTCTCGAATAGGGTTCCACTCTGAGGCGAGATCATTGAAATAGAAGACTTGGTCGAAAAGTGTCTGTTCCACAGCCGGGACCATAACGAAGTTGTCGCTCATTATATCAAGAAGGCTCCGCTCCCCTTCGTCGGTGACAACCTCTTCAAAAATCCTTTTCCCATCAGCCCTGAACCGCTGGTTCATGGCGAAAGGGTGATCGTTCTCGTATTTATCTCGGAGTTTGACTGCTACCTTACGGATAGTCTGTGGGCTGTATCCAATGTCACGAAAATTTCTGACGAAGGCGCTCTCGATAAGATCAAGGAAACCTAAAACGGGTCGGTCCGCAATGCGCGGCACTTGGCGAACCAAGATCGGCTTGGCTTTGCTGTTTGGATATCCTTCAACCCAAGATCTTACCTTTTCCGGCCGAGTCGCAAGTATCTTGGCGGCAATCGGGACGGTGTATAACCCGGCGTCGATGAAGCTGGACCAATCCAGGTCTGTCATCTGGCCGCTTCCGATCCAGAGACAGACGCCGACGAGTCCCGGTATGTCAGCCGCTTTCCAACGATGCCCATCAAGGCTTTATTGGAACGCTCTACGTCGCCCACCCCGAGCGCGATCCGGTTATTGTAGCGGAAATCGAACTCGGCAAGGTAGCGGTGCAAATGCTGCTTCCCGCAATGCTGATAGACGCCCTTCATGCCGCGCTTGAAGATGCCGAAGTAGCCTTCGAGCGTGTTCGTATGGATCGTGCGACCGGTCAGATCGACGTATTCGCCTTGTCCGTGGCGGGTGAAGCCGTGGCCCGCGAACTCTGAACCGAGCTTCCGATACTGACAGGCTTCGTCGGTCATGACTCGGTTTTCTTTAGCGATGTTCTCACGCAGGATCGGCGTCAGCGTAGCGGCGCTAAGATCGTCAACAACCATGGAACGGGCTTGCCGCGTCTCGCGGTCGATTAGGCTCAGCACCTTGTGCTTGTGGTGATAGCCACGGCCCTTCTTCTCGCCTTTCGGCTTCACGTCGCGGTCATTTCCGATGGAGGTTTCGTCGATTTCAACAACGGTTCCTTCCCCGCCCATCGGGGCGAGATCGCCAGACCGCATTGCCTCGCGCAAACGGTGCATCATGAACCAAGCCGTCCGGTAAGTGACCTGTAGGGTCCGATGAACCTGATGGGCGCTGATGCCCTTCTTGCTGGACGCGAGAAGGTGCGCTGCCTGAAACCACTTGTGAAGGAGAACGTGGCTGGACTCGAAAACGGTTCCGACTTTGACCGTGAACTGCTTCCGGCATTCAGCGCAGGTCCGAAGGCCAGGACGAGCCGTCTTGCCCTTGATCCTGTAAACGCGATCTGGGTCGGCATTGCCGCAATGAGGGCACACTGGACCATTCGGCCACACGATGGCTTCAAGCCGCTCGAAAGCTGCTTCTTCATCGTGAAAGTGCGGCTCAGAAAGGATGCTCACGGCGGGTCACTCCCTGTGCCGTCAGACTACTCCGAACCGACTGTGTTTGTCAAAGGCATAATCGCCTTTAAAAGAGCCGTGAAACCCGCAACGGCCGGACACGCGCCTTCAAACGGCGTCGCGGAGGCGGCCCTCGGCCGGGGGTGCCGTGGCTTCCAGCGCCGTGAAGCTCTCGATGATCCGATAGGTATGCGATGCCCCCTTGGGCACCACCCAGGAGCAGCCGGGACGAAGCGTGACCGACTTTCCCTCGATCTCGAGCTCGGCTTGCCCGGCGATGACATAACCGACCGTCTCGTACTCGCGGCGCACCGGCTCCTTCTCGGTGCCGCCGGGCTCGCCTTCCCACAGGCGCATCGACAAAGCCCGACCGCTCGCCAGATATTTCTGGCCCTCCGGCCCCAGTTCCGCGGAAACGGCCTCGACGATCGTGAGAGCAGTGTCCGCCATGGCATCGTCCTTCGGCTTGCCGTCGGTCGCGCCGCCGTGCGGCGTCGCCTCCCGGTTGTGCGACGCAAACGCGGCACCCGGTCGGGTGGTTGCCTGGGGCTGAAAGCTCTTTCTCCGCACCTTTACCACGACGGCGATCAGGCGTGGCGGAAGCGCGGCGCACGCTTTTCCACGAAGGCCGCCATGCCCTCCTTCTGGTCCGCCGTGGCGAAAAGCGAGTGGAACAGGCGCCGCTCGAAGCGCAACCCCTCGGCCAAGGTGGTTTCCGCGGCGCGGCCGATCGCCTCTTTCGCCATCAGCACGGCGGGCAGCGACAGGCCCGCGATGATCTCGGCCGTGTGCAGGGCTTCGGCCATGAGCCCGGCGGCGGGAACGACGCGCGCCACGAGGCCGGCCCGCTCGGCCTCCGCGGCGTCCATGGTGCGGCCGGTGAGGATGAGATCCATCGCTTTCGACGGCCCGACCAACCCCACCAGGCGTTGGGTGCCGCCCATGCCCGGGATGATGCCGAGCTTGATCTCCGGCTGGCCGAACTTCGCCGTGTCGGCGGCAAGGATGATGTCGCACATCATGGCGAGTTCGCAGCCCCCGCCGAGCGCGAAACCCGAGACGGCGGCGACACGCGGCTTGCGCAGAGCCGAAAACCGCGTCCACGCCGACAGCCAATCGTCGCGGTAGGAGTCGACGAAGCCCCGGTGCTGCATCTCCTTGATGTCCGCCCCCGCCGCGAAGGCCTTCTCGGAGCCGGCGATCACCACGCAGCCGATCTCGGGATCGTCTTCGAAGACTTCCCCCGCGTCGAGCAGATCCGCCGTCATCTGGCGGTTGATGGCATTGAGCGCGTTCGGGCGGTTGAGCGTCACGAGCCCCACGCGGCCGCGGACCTCGACCGCGATGGTCTCGTATTCGTTGGTCATGTCGCTCCACGCCGAACTGATTTCAGCCCCGATGCTAAACAGCTTCGCCGGCGATGACCAAGTGATTCCGCGCCCGTGGCCCAAGGACGTGCCTCACGGACTTGCCCGCAAATGCCGGAAGGTTTCGACATCCTCGCCCTTGCAAAGACTCGTGTCTCCGCTGAAGCCAGTGAATATCGCGTGTTTACAGCATGTAAACATTGATGCTTCTTATTATCGGATCTGGCGGAACCGGCGTTCCGCGGTGCCGTTCCGCATTCATGATGACAAGCGCGAACCCTTGCTCGATGAAGAAAGTCGTGGTCGTCGAAGACGAGTCCCTCGTCCGGGAGATCGTGGTCTGCGAACTCGAGGACAGCGGCTACGCGGTGGTGGAATTCGCCAGCGCCGACGCGGCGCTGATCTATCTCGTGGAGCATCTCGGGGACGCGTCGCTGATCCTCACCGACGTGCAGATGCCCGGAACCCTGAACGGGCTGCAACTCGCCGATATCGTCAGCCGGACCTGGCCGGCAATCCCCATCCTCGTCACTTCGGGCGGATCGCTCGTCAACCCGGACGCACTGCCGAACTCGGCCCGCTTTCTGCGCAAGCCGTGGTTGCCGGCCGACGTCGTGGAGCGCATCGACGGCATGGTTTCGTCGCAGCTCAATTGACCGGCGCGGCCGGCATCGCGGTCCGCGCGATCCCGACCCAATAGGCTATTCCGAGGGGCAGGACCGCGTCGTTGAAATCGTAGGCCGGATGATGAAGGCCTGCCGTATCGCCGTTGCCGATGAAGATCATCGCGCCGGGCCGAGCCTCGAGCATGTAGGAGAAATCCTCGGCCCCCATGATCGGCGCCATGGCGGTATCGACCTGGGCCTCCCCGGCGACGACGCTCGCCACACCGGCCGCGAAGGCGGTCCGGCCGGGATCGTTGCGGGTCACCGGGTAGCCCCGCCGGTAGCGCACGGCGACCGACACCCCGCAGGCATCGCCGATCCCCTTCACGACCGCGCGCAGGCGCGCTTCGACGAAGTCCCGCATCGCGGCATCCAGCGTCCGCACCGTGCCCCCGAGGGTCGCGGTCTGGGGGATGGCATTGTGCGCCGATCCTCCGGTGAACTGCGTCACCGACACGACGCAGGATTGCAGCGGGTCGATGTTGCGCGAGACGATGGCCTGCAGGCCCGTCACCATCTGGGCGCCCGCCAGGACGGGATCGAGGCATAGATGCGGGGAGGCCGCGTGACCCCCGCGTCCCTCGATCTCGACCTCGAACATATCGGCAGCCGCCATGATGGGCCCCGGCCGCAACGAGAAGGCGCCGACCGGCAGGCCGGGCAGATTGTGCATGCCATAGACCTCGTCGATGGTGAAGCGCTCCATGATCCCTTCCTCGACCATCACCCGCCCGCCGCCGCCGCCCTCCTCCGCGGGCTGGAAGATGAGGGCAGCCGTTCCGGCGAAATCCCGCGTCTCGCAGAGAACCTTGGCGGCACCGAGCAGCATCGCGGTGTGCCCGTCATGGCCGCAGGCATGCATGCGCCCGGCGGTCCTGGAGGCGTAAGGCAGATTGGTCCGCTCCGCGATCGGCAGCGCGTCCATGTCGGCCCGCAGTGCGACCGTGCGCCCCGGCGTTCCCGCGGCGGGTCGACGCTTGCCCCGGATGAGGCCCAACACGCCGGTCCGGGCCAGGCCGGTCACGACCTCGTCGCAGCCGAACGTCCGCAGGTGTTCGGCCACCAAGGCCGAGGTCCTCTGCACGTCGAACATCAGTTCGGGATGCATGTGGAAGTCGCGCCGCCAAGCTTTGGCGGCTTCCGCGACATCTCGGACATTGTCACTGATCGGCATCACGTCCTCGGGCCTGCGTCTCAGCACTCGACAAGAGCGCAGCCCCGCCGGCCCGTCAACCACCGCGAGACCGCTTGCCGCGCCGGGCGAACATGCTCCAGAAGGACCTCGGCGGAGGCGTCGAGCACCATTGCGCGGAACGCGGCGCCATGCGGCCGGACCTGCTCCGGCGACTCGAGGGTTCAAGGCCATGATTCCCATCACGCCCTTCATCGGCATCGACGAGGACGAGGTCTCGGAGACTTTCGTCCGCGCCTCGGGCCCGGGCGGGCAGAACGTCAACAAGGTCTCGTCGGCGGTGCAACTCAGGTTCGACATCCGGGGATCACCGAACCTGCCGGCGGACGTCAAGACAAGGCTCGTGCGTCTCGGCGGAAGCCGGGTGACGCGCCAGGGGGTGCTGATCCTCTTCGCG
>CAXSEU010000023.1:8416-16087 GCA_964236485.1 uncultured Lichenihabitans sp.
GCCCTCATTCGCGAGGCGGCAATGCGGCCCAAGGTCCGGCGGCCGACGCGACCGACCCTGGGCTCCAAGGAACGCCGCCTCGCCGGCAAGGCGATCCGCTCCAGCGTGAAGAGCGGCCGGCGCGGCGGCTTCGAGGATTAGGTCAGCGCACACCCCCGATATGTCGACGAAATTGGATTTCAAGTACATGTTACCGCGACATGTCGATGAGAGCGACATGATCCCGATCCTGTCGCCAAGCATCGAGACAACCGGCTCATGAGCTTCCGTCCCGACAAGCCCAACAACGACCTGGCGTCCTTCCGCCGGACCGCGATGTGGAGACGCGCGTCGTCCTCAAGGCCTGCGTGGAAGCGCGCGCCGCCTTGGCGGAGGTGAGGATCGCCGGCCAGTTGATCCCGAACCAGGCGATCCTGATCAACTCGATCCCAATCCTGGAAGCCCAGGCAAGCTCGGAAATCGAGAACATCGTCACGACGACGGACCGTCTGTTCAGGTTTGCCAACGAGCCCGGCAACGGTGCCGACCCGGCCACGAAGGAGGCGCTCCGCTACCGCACCGCCCTCCATCAGGGCTTCAAGATGCTGGCACAGCTCCCTTTGACGACGCGGACGGCCGTCGAAATCTGCCGCACCATCAAGGGGGTGGAGATGGATATCCGGGCGTCGCCCGGGATCGCGCTACGCAACGATGCTACGGGAAAGATCGTCTATACGCCCCCCGAAGGCGCCGAACGGCTTCGAACGATGCTGGCGAACTGGGCGCGGTACATCCACGAAGCCGAGGATGTCGATCCGCTCGTCAGGATGGCCATCATGCATTACCAGTTCGAGACGATTCACCCGTTCACGGACGGCAATGGGCGGACCGGACGGATCCTGAACCTGCTCTTTCTCGTGGAACAGGGTCTTCTTGACATCCCCGTCCTCTATCTCAGCCGCTACGTCATCGAGCACAAGCTGGACTATTACCGCCTGCTCCTGGCCGTGACGACGGATGGCGCATGGGAGGATTGGATCCTCTACATGTTGACGGCCGTTCGCGAGAAGTCGGAGTGGACGACGTCCAGGATCAAGGCAATCCGCGATCTCCTCGAGAACACGGCCGAGCGGATGCGATCCCAAGCGCCGAAGATCTACAGCCGTGAACTGGTGGAAATCATCTTCGTCCAAACCTACTGTCGCATTTCCGATGTCGTCGGCGCCGGGATCGCGCAACGCCAGTCGGCGTCCTCCTATTTGAAGACGCTGGCCGATATCGGCATCCTCCGCGAAATGAAAGCCGGTCGTGAAAAGCTCTTCGTCAATCCCGCCCTCTTGCAGGTGCTGTCGGTCCGCTGACCTGATCAGGGCCTCGCGCGTGGATCGGCCTCGAACGCTGTCGACGCCGACGAGGGCCATCGCGCTCACGCGGCCCTCCAGACGACTTCCCTGGGCTCCAATACGAGCCGTGGACAGACCTCAGCGGCGCGACAGCCGGCGACGCAGACAATCCCGGCCGCGATTGCGCCCCCACTGTTGCTGAACGCACACAGTGTGGGTCGAGGTTTCGGGCTAGATTTTCGGCCGCCTTCTGGCGCCTCACGACAGTGTTTCCCCTGCCCATCATGCCTCCGTCCTCGCAGCGACCCATCGACGATCCGGCCGCCGACGCCGCGCTGCTGCTGATCCGTCTCGGACTCGCGGTCCTGGCTTTTGGAGCACCCCTCAGCGTCGTCGTGTCGCGCCGCGCGATCTTCACCCTCTTGCCGGTGGGCGCCGGGCTTCTGCTGATGGCTGCCACGCTGCTGCCGAAGCCGCGCGTCCTCGACCGAATGACGGCCGGATTTGGAACCATCGCGGGCTTCGGCCTCGTCGCCGTGCTGGCCTGGAGCGCGCTCTCGATCGTGTGGACGCCGTTCCCGGTCGACGCGGCGCAGCGCTGGGGCAAGGAGGTGCTGACGCTGCTCATCATCGCGGCCGCCATGGTCGTCTTGCCGGAGCGGACCCGGACCTCCAACCTCTACCTCTTCCCGCTGGGGCTTGCCTTGACGGCGCTCGCCACCGCGGCCGCGGCCGTGCTCGGGCCGGCCGCCATGGGGGCGTTCCAGGATGCGGAACCGACATTGGAGCGCGCCATCATCAACCTGGTGATGCTGGTCTGGCCCGCCACGGCGGCATTGGCCATTCGCGGGCGCTGGATCTCGGCGGGTTTGCTCGTGGTCGGCGTGGTGCTGGCCGCGATGGTGGCCTGGACCTCGGTGGCTTTGATCGCGGTGGCGCTGGGGGCGCTCGTCTTCTCCCTGGCCACGCTCAACCCCCCGCGCACGGGCACGGTCCTGGCGACAGCCGCGGCGGTCACGATCCTGCTTGCACCGGCGATGACGCTCGCCTCGACCGAGGTCGGCGCCGCCTTGGCGGATCGCTACGGCGAACGCCTTCCCGTGCTCGCCGACGTGGCGCAGTCGATTCAGGTTTGGGCGGACCTCGTCCAGAACGAGCCACTGAGGCTGGTCACCGGGCACGGATTCGACATGACGACCCGCGCCGGCATGTCCGGCTTCTTGGCCGCCGGTGCGCCGCGGGGACTCCTCTTCGTCACCTGGTACGAACTCGGCATCATCGGCGCGATCGCGATCGCGGCCCTGGTGGGCGGCGCGCTGTACTGGTCCGGCCGAGCCTCGCCCACCCTGGCGCCCTTTCTGCTCGCCGAGGTCGTGACCGGCCTGGCGATCGCCATATGGGGCTACGACTCCACCCAATTGTGGTGGTTCACGATGCTGGGAGTCGCGGCACTGGCGTTCGCCAATGCGATCCGCGGCCAGTACCGGACCGATCGTCCCGCCGTGCACCTCACGACTGGCGCGGAACTCGAAGCCGTTTGAGCCACATCCCCGGCGGCGGGTCAGGCGATGCGGCGGGGCCGCTCGCCGAATTGGGTGGCGAAGAAACTGTGATAGGAGCCGCGCCGGACCATCAGGTCGTCATGCGTGCCAAACTCCACGGCGCGACCGTTCTCGATGACGCAGATCCGGTCGGCGTCGACGATGGTCTGAAGCCGGTGGGCCACGACGATGGTGGTCCGCCCGATCCTGAGATCGGCCAGTGCCTTCTGAACCTCGCGCTCGGACTCGGAATCGAGCGCAGCGGTCGGCTCGTCGAGGAGGATGATCGAGGCTTCCTTCAGGAAAGCGCGGGCGATGGCGATGCGCTGGCGCTGGCCGCCCGAGAGCTTCGCCCCCTGCTCGCCGACATTGGTGTCGTAGCCGTGCTCGAACGTGCCGATGAAGTCGTGCGCATGAGCCTTGCGGGAGGCGGCGATGATCTCGGCATCCGTGGCGCCGGCCCTGCCGAGGGCGATATTGTCGCGGATCGTTCCCCTAAACAGGAAGACGTCCTGCGCCACGAAGGCGATCGCGTCCCGCAAGGAGGTCATGCTCACCTCCGCGATATCCTGACCATCGATGCGGACGACGCCGGCCTGCGGCTCGTAGAAGCGCTGCACGAGGCTGATGATGGTCGACTTGCCGCCGCCCGAGGGGCCGACCAGCGCCGTCGTCTTGTCGGGTTCGGCCACGAGGGCGAGCCCGTCGAGCACCGGTTCGCCCGGCCGGTAGCTGAAGCGGACATCCTCGAAAATGACGCGGCGCCGGCCGGGCCGCAGCGCCGGCTTCATCGCATCGTTGGCGTCCGGCAAGGGCTCGTCGAGGAGGTCGTAGACCAGGCGGGCGCCGACGAGGCCGTTCTGCAGGTCGAGGTTGAGCCGCCCGAGGCGCTTGGCCGGCTCGTAGGCGGAGATCAGTGCCCCGATGAAGGCGAAGAAGGACCCGGGGTCCGTGTGGGCGACGGCGACCTTCCAGGATCCGTAGAGGATCATCAGTGCGACCGCGAGGCCGCCCAGCGTCTCGCTGACCGGGGCCGCCATGGCGATGCCGAGCGACATCCGGTTGGCCGCCTTTTCGACATCGGTCACGGCCTCGGCCATCCGGCCGCGCATCAGCCCTTCGAGGTTGAACGACTTGATGATGCGGATGCCCTGCACCGTTTCGCCCATGTGCCCCATGATGCGGGTGGAACCGTCGAAGGACCGCCGCGCGAAACGGCGGATCCGCTTCATCAGCCGTCCGAGCAGCAGCATGCCGATCGGCAGGGCCGAAAGCGCCAGCAGGGCCATCATGGGATCCTCGTAGACCATGACGCCGAGAAGACCGGCGAGAAGCAGGATGTCTCGGCCCACCGAGGTCACGACGAGCTGTACGCACTCCCGAACCGCATTGGCGGCCAGGGCCAGCTTGGCCATGAGCTCGCTCGAATGCCTGTCGGAGAAGAACGACACGGGCTGATGCAACAGGTGGTCGAAGACGCGCACCTGCAAGGCCGCGACGATCCGGTTGCCGGTCCGCGACATCAGGACCAGCTGGCCGAAGGTGGCAAGGCCGCGCACGATGTAGAGGACCGCGACCGCGAAGGCGAGAAAGCGCAGCTGCTTGAAGACGCCGCCCTCGGCGACGTTCATGGTCGTCATGCCGTTGACGACGGGCCGCAGCAAGGTCACGGACACTACGGTCGCGCCGGCACTGATCCCCATCAGCAGCAGGGCCGCCGCGTACGCGGGCAGATGCGCGCCCGCATGTTCCGACAGGAGCCGACGCACCAGCGAGAAGGACCGGCTCTCCTCGGAGCCGGCGGATCCGTTCGACCTCAGCATAGGGCTCCTTGAGCCGCAAGACTGGCCGCGAAGGGCGCGTCCTGCATCAACGGCGGCCACGACGGCGCGTCTTCATGGCACGTCTTTAACCCAGTTGGCTTGCCTGGGCCAAGCGCGGCCGAAAAGCGGCAAGGTCTCAGCCCGGATCTGTGTCAGCACGATTTGCTGCGACAGCGATAAGTCGAGGCAACCCGATGCTTTCCGGTTTTTCTGCCACTTCGTCGATGTAGGCAAGGAGGTCGGGAGCGGGATTGAACCATTCCGCCGCAACCGTATGCCGTGCGAAGCGCTGCAGCGCGGCAAAGCGAATGTGAAGCTCACGTTCCGCGACTTCCGCAAGCCTCACGGGGTATTCCCCATCAACGAACCTTAAAATCCCAAGCAATTCCACGGTCTCGTGGTTTGCGGATTGAATGGATTTGAAGCGCTGACGAACGGCAGTTTCGACACTCTTCCCGTCGCCAACCGACGTCACGCCGATCTTTATCGCTTTGAGCGGGCGTCCGACGCCGAAGAAGTAAATTAGTCCAGGCCTTTTCCACCATGCAGCCTGGGTTTGGTTGTCCGTCGTGAGTTTGGGTGGCTTCATCGCGTTGCTTGACCCGTGCCTGCCCGACTTGATGTCCGCCGCTTCGGCCAGGGCCGCAACCTCTCCGGTCATTCGAAGCGATCGGGGATGCCGGCAGCCATGGCAGAAGAGCCAGGGCGACGTGTGGGACGCAAAGGGCGTTGTACCACACCGCCGGCTGCCAGGTGCGACGGGCTCACCGGCCAGGGCTTACCGGATTGCCGCCTCGCTCAAGCGGCGGCGCTGCGCTATGACCGAACAAGCAGAGGGGTGGATGGATGCCGATTCTACGACACGTTGCCTTCGCGGCCATACTGACGAGCGTCACGGTTCAGCCGACGCTTGCCCAGACATGCAACTTGACCATAGGGGGATCGCGCATCCTCGACGACGAGGCTTGTACGGTAAGCCGAGGCAAGTCCGGCACCAGGATCACGGTCGGTAGCGGAGGAACGATCGCATTACGCCGGTCGAGGCTGAGCCTGAGCCTCCCCAATGAACCGGTCCGATTCCAACGCGGAAAACGTCGCGGGCCGACGTCCTATGGCAGGGTCACGTCCTACAGCAACGACGGAAAAACCTGTTCCTTCAATCAGAAACTGGTTCTCTGCATCGAGCAATAGACCTCATCCCGGCCGACCGAGGCTTGGCCTGTCGTCGCGTCTCGTCGCCCAGCGGGCGACGCTAACCCAGGCCTAGCCAGCAACGATGATGCGGCGTTTCTTGACGAAACGGACGCCGAGCACGAAGGCGACCGCCAGCAGCGCGATCCCGGCGAGGACGACCAGCGCGTGTTGGCGCGCCGCCGTCGCGGGTTCGGCATAGCGCTGGTAGAACTTGCACAGGGCGAGCGCGATCACGGCGATGCCTATGTTCGGATATTCGACGAGGAGGACCCGTCGGGGGTCGAAACGCATCCCCTGGGTGGCGTCCTTCAGCCGCCCCAGGTTCGGGATCCAGCGCGGTACACGCGCCAGGTAGTCCAGGTATCTGTCGCCGAACGTCCTCGTCAGGTAGTCTTCCTCGGCAATCACCAGGGCGTGGTAGATGAAGACGAACAGTGCGATGCCGATCAGCATCGTCCAGATGCTGCCGTGCATCAGAAACACGCCCGTGAAGACCAGGATGTTGCCCGTGTAGAGCGGATTGCGGCACAGCGAGAAGATGCCGTCGGTGTGGAGGATCGCGGCATGGATGCGTCGTCCCTGCCCGGCCCGGGAGACATGGACGAAGCCGATCACCAGGGCCCTGAGGCCAAGGCCCATGGCGACCAACAGCAGCGCGATCGCATCCTCGACGGCGCGCCCGGCTTCGCTCCCGAAAAATGTGGAGGGGGGGACAGCCAGGGCGAAACATCCCACCACGATGGCGGGAAACACCCAGTTGCGATGCCGGAAGAAGAAATTCCCGATGGAGAGCAAGGACACCACGCTGTGTTCGACCGACGGTCCCGACACAGGCCGCCGTTCCTGCAGGTAGCGCCGCTTCTAAAGCCCCCTGCGCCAACTGCCAAGCGGCCCTCGCTGTCAGCCCGCACCCTCGTCAAGGGCCCGCGTCGCCAGCACGGCCGCCGAGGCCCGGTTCTCGACGCCCAGTTTGGCGAAGATCGCCTCGAGGTGCTTGTTCACGGTGCGGGGGCTGAGATTCAGAATCTCCGCGACATCCCGATTGGCTTTTCCGCGCGCCACCCAGACCAGGACTTCGGCCTCGCGCGGCGTCAGGACGAAGCGTCTGCGCAGGATGGCGCTTTCGTCGCGAACCTCGTGCGGGCTGAGCCGGAACAACAGTTCGTCCGGCTGCGCTTCCCCCAGGAAGACGACCTTCAGGGCCGGGGTCCCGCCCTCCCCGGGCAGTATGACAGGGTCCGTGGATGCCTCGGTCACGGCCGCGATCAGCCTTTCGACCATGCCGTCCGGCAGGGCGGCGGCGGATCCCTGGCGTGGACCGGCACCCTGCAAGAGGCGTTCGGCCTGCGGAGTCGACCAGACGATGCGGCCGGAACGGTCGAGGGCCAGCAGGAACCGGCCGGAACTGTCGAGCGCCATGCGGGCGCCTTGGGCCGAACGCGCGTTGGCGAGATGCACGGCGAGTCTGGCGAAAAGTTCGTCGAGAACGATGGGTTTCGTGACGTAGTCGGTGCCGCCGGCGTCGAAGCCCTGGACGATGTGTTCGGTCTCGCTCAGGGCCGTCATGAAGACGACGGGGACACGGGACGCCGCGCCAACCTTCATCCGGCGGCAGGTCTCGAACCCGTCCATCTCCGGCATCTTGGCATCGAGCAGGATGAGGTCCGGCGTGATGCGGCCGATCAGCGCCAGCGCCTGCCGACCACCCGTCGCCACCAGGGCCGTGTATCCCGACCGCTCCAAGGCCTCGGTCAGGAAACCGAGCGTGTCGGGCGTGTCGTCGACGACGAG
>CAXSEU010000024.1:0-15867 GCA_964236485.1 uncultured Lichenihabitans sp.
GATGCAGAGGCCCCGGTCAATGAGCGGCAGCGCGCTGTGCGTGCCGCCGGCGAACGGGGGCGATCAGTTGGTATGCGAGATCTGCTTCGGCGCGGTCTTGTCCGTGACGTCGAGGAGGGTCAGGCCGCCGTCCCGCCAGGAGGCGTAGGCAGTGTCGCCCGCGACGACGGCGTGGTGCAGCGCGACGCGGCCCGGCATGGTCATCGTCTCGCCACCCGCGGCCCACATGCCCGGAAGCG
Organism: uncultured Lichenihabitans sp.; assembly: GCA_964236485.1. Taxonomy (GTDB): domain Bacteria; phylum Pseudomonadota; class Alphaproteobacteria; order Rhizobiales; family Beijerinckiaceae; genus Lichenihabitans. Next base: position 240 of record CAXSEU010000024.1, read on the forward strand.
CCCAGCGGCCGACTTCGCGCGGCCGCGTGGGGTCCTCCATGTCGATCACGATGAACACGTGGTCGATGTAGCCGTCGAGCAGGGCGGACGCGTAGGCATAGCGGTCGCCCACCCACCAGATGCGGTGCAGGCCGAGACCCTCGACCTCCATGAAGCCGATCTCGCGCGGATGGGCGGGATCGGAAATATCGTAAACCCGCATGCCGGCAGTGTAGTCCTCGCCGCGGGTGCCGAACTTGCTCGAGTGCACGCCCTCGATCGAGTGGCCGTAATACTCGGTCTCCTTCACGTAGACGGAGTAGAAGTTGAACTCCTCCACCACGAGCAGGATGTCGTTCGCGGTCTGGATATGCACCGACCACGAGCGCTTGTGGGTGGGCAGGAAGTTCACCGGGATCGGATTACGAGGATCGCGCACGTCGACGACGCTGACCCCGCCGCTGAAGACGTGGCTGACGAAGGCGTGACCCTTGTGGATCATGCATTGGATGCCGTCGGCGCGGCCGGCCTGGTTGGTACGCCCGACGAACTCGATGTTCTTGGCCGCGTCGAAGAGCTTGCTCATGGGTCCTCCCGCCATTGCGGCGCATTTGGCTTGTGGAAGCGACGGAACGGGTTCAGGCGCGCTGCGCGAAAACTCCACCCTGCGTCAGAAGCTCGTCATAGGTTTCGAGATAGCGGTTCTTGGCCAGCGGCAGATGCTCCCGCACCAGCGCCATGAGCCGTGCGCGGTCGCATCGCTGGCAGGCTTCGATCATCGCCCAATGGTCGTTGCAGACCCTTTCGAGGAACGACCGATCCATATAGGGGTGGAAGCGCACCGTCAGGGCACGGGTGGCACACTGCTCGATCAACTCGACCAGCACCGGGTTGCCGGACAGGGTGTAGAGGTGCCGGTGGAAACGGTTGTTCTGATCGAAGATGCGTCGCAGGTCGTTGTCCGCCACGGCCTGCTGATGGTTCCGCTGGATGGCGATGAGCGTTTCCAGCGCGTCGGGATCGGCCGGCAGCGGCATGGTGCCGATCGCCGCGGTCTCGAGCAGCATGCGCACCGCGTAGATCTGCTCGACGCGTTCGGGCTGGAGGTCGTGAACCGAAGCTCCTTTGTTACGCTGGCGGTCCACCAACCCCGCCTGTTCCAGGGCCGCGAGGGCCTCCCGTACGGCCGCCCGGTGCGAGCGGAATCGCACCACGAGGTCGGCCTCCACCAGGCGCTCGCGCGGATTGAGCCGGCCGAACACGATGTCGTCGCGCAGGGCGTCGAAGATCTCCTGGCCGGAGCCCGATAAGGAAGACTCCGGCCCGGGCCTCATTCGCCGAACCCGGCCAGAAGGGTCTTGGAGGCCGCCGTCATGATGCGCAGATCGGAGCCGGTGACGAACAGACGGTAGCCGACAGAGTGCATCCGCTTGGCGTAGACCGAGGTCTCGCAGGCGACGCCGGCCATTATTCCGGCCGCGACGGCGGTCTCGGCGATGCGGCCAAGGGTTTTGACCACAACAGGGTCGTTCGTATCCATGCGCGGTGCCCGGCCCAGACTGGAGGCGATATCGCTCGGTCCGGCGAACAGGCCGTCGAGGCCCCGCACCGCGGCGATGGCATCAAGCTCGTACAGTCCGCCGACGGTCTCGATCATAGCGATGGTGAGAACGCCGTCGTTAGCTTTGCCGACATAGTCGTCGCCGAACACGAGCCGGGCACGGATCGGGCCGATGCTCCGAATCCCGAGCGGCGGATAGCGGCAGGCCGAGACAAGCAGCTGCGCATCAGCCTCCGAACTCACCATCGGGCAGATGATGCCGCTCGCGCCAGCATCCAGCAGACGCCCGATCAGCGCGGGATCGAGCGCGGGCGGGCGCACCAGCACCGTCGCACCGAGGTTGGTGGTGACCTGCAGCAGCCTGACCATCTCGTCGAAGCCCGTCATGCTGTGCTGCATGTCGGCTACGAGGCAGTCCCAGCCGACCCGCGCGATCATCTCGCCGGAGAGCGTCGAGGCGCTGTGCAGCCATGTTGTCCGGATCCCGCGGCCTTCCGGAAGGCTCAGTTCCTTGAGGTTCTTGGTGTGCATGGCCATCCCCTGTCCAGGACTCATAGGACCGAAGACTAAAAGTGTCAAATAAGATTGTTTGACAATCCATCGAGACATGCCTTTATTGACGTCGAATGGTCCGCGACAGACGGCCAGCATTGAACCCGAGGGAGCGATGATGCCGGTGAGTGCCGAACCAGACCGCAACGCCCATCCGTCGACGGCCTCAGCCGGCACGATCGCCTGCCGTCTCGTCGGCGTCGGCAAGCGGTTCGGCGGCATCTGGGCATGCCGCGGTGTCGACCTCGAGATCAAGGCCGGCGAGGTCCACGCGGTCATGGGCGAAAATGGTGCCGGCAAGAGCACGCTGATGAAGATGCTGCACGGCATCCACCTGCCCGACGAGGGCCATGTGGAAATCGCGGGGCGGGTCGTGTCGCTGACGTCGCCGCGCGTCGCCGAGTCGGAGGGCATCGCTATGGTGCCGCAGGAACTCGACCTGTTCCCCGACCTTTCGGTCGTCGAGAACCTGTTCGTCGGGCGGGTCCGTCCGCGCACCCGCCTGGGCACTTTCGACAGGGCCAAGATGCGCCGGCAGGCCGCCGCCGCCTTCAAGCGACTCAACGCGACCTTCGACACCGACGCCACCGTGCGCTCGCTTTCGGGCGCCAACGCCCAGATGGTGGAGATCGCGCGCGCCCTGATGCACGACGCCCAGGTCGTGATCCTGGACGAGCCGACCGCCGCCCTCACCGAGCGCGAGGCCCAGCGGCTGTTCGGCATCGTCGGTGAACTGACCCGGCGCGGGGTCGCCATCGTGTACATCTCGCACCGGCTGGACGAGGTCTTCCAGATCGCCGACAGGATCACGGTGATGCGGGACGGCGAGCGGATCCATACCGGTCGCACGAGCGAGCTCGACATGCCGCGGCTGATCCAGATGATGGTCGGCCGCCCCCTGAGCAAGCTGTTCCATCGCACCCGCCACCCGGCCGGCGAGGCGTTGCTGGAGTTGCGGGGTCTGGGGCGGACCGGGACGTTCCGGGACATCTCCTTCACGTTGCGGCGCGGCGAGATCGTCGGCATGTCGGGCCTGATCGGCGCCGGCCGATCGGAGGTCGCCCAGGCGATCTTCGGCATCGCGCCCGCCACTGAAGGCTGCATCCTCATCGCAGGGCGGCCGACCGCCATTCCCGATTCGAGCACAGCCATCGCGCGCGGCATCATCTACGTGCCCGAGGAGCGGCGCTCGCAGGGCCTCGTTCTGGACTACCCGATCGACTGGAACATTGCTTTCAGCGGCCTCGACCGCGTATCGCGCTTCGGCTTCGTGTCGCGCCGGCGGGAGCGGGAGATCGCCGAGCGGTTCCGTGCAATGTTCGCGATCCGCAGCAGCAGTCTGAAGGCGCCGGTGCTGTCCCTGTCGGGCGGCAACCAGCAGAAGGTGCTGCTCGCCAAGGCGCTCGTGGTCGAACCCGAGATCATCCTGCTCGATGAGCCGACGCGCGGCGTCGACGTCGGCGCGAAGGCCGAGATCTACCGCATCATCGACGATCTCGCGGCAACTGGCAAAGCCGTGCTGGTGGTGTCGTCGGAGATGAACGAGCTCCTGTCGATGTCGGACCGCATCCTGGTAATGCACCAGGGCCGACTGACCGGCTCCTTCGAGGGACCAGACTTCTCGCCTGACGCAATCGGCGCCGCAGCGGCGGGGGTCGTGGCTGAAGGAACCGAGGACCCGGCCCTTCATCCGGGGTCGGTACATTGAGAGCACCCTCGTTCGATCGCGCCGTCAAGCGGCCCGAGGCCGCCCCGGTGGTTTTCCTCGTAATCATCTCGGTCCTGCTGAGCCTGACCACGCCAGGGTTCTGGTCGAGCACCAACCTTCTCAACATCGTCAGTCAGGTGGCCGTCGTCGGCATCGTCTCGCTGGCGCTCAACCAAGTGATCTTGTCCGGCGAGATCGACGTCTCGGTCGGATCGCTGCTGGCGGCCTGCGCCTTCACCTATGCGAACGTCGGCCACCTCACCGCGAGCCCGGTGCTGCCGCTGCTCGCCGCGCTGGGCATGGGCCTGGCAGTCGGCGCGCTCAACGGGTTGATCGTCACGGTCGGCCGCGTGCCCTCAATCATCGCCACGCTTGGCATGCTGCTGGGCCTCCGAGGGGTGGTTCTACTGATCGGCGCTAATGGGGTCCTGCTCGTGCCCGATGGGGCCCGCACCTTCGGGCTCGGCAGCATCGCCGGCCTGCGGGCGCCGATTCTCGGCCTGATCCTCGTCTTAGCCCTGTTCGACCTTGTCAACCGCAACACTGAATGGGGTCGGGACATCCTGGCCGTCGGCAGCAACCGCAGGGCCGCCGACGCGGTGGGACTGCGCGCGGGCTTCGTGAAGTTCCGCTGCTTCCTTGCCACGGGCCTCGGCTGCGGCCTCGCCAGCGCAATCTTTGCGGGCCAGATCGGCGAGATCCAGGCCACCGCGGCGACCGGCTTCGAACTGCAATGCATCGCGGCCGTCGTGCTGGGCGGCACCAGCATCACCGGCGGGCGGGGGTCCACGCTCGCTCCCGTGATCGGTGCTGTGCTGGTCGGCGTGATCCTGAACGCCCTGACGCTCAACAGCGTCCCCGGCACCTTTGAGCAATTGGTGCTCGGCATGCTGATCCTTCTGGCGATCTCGGTCGATGCCCTGCGGTTTCGCGCTTCCAGGAGGCTTACGTGAGCCAGCCCACGACGCGCGTCACGGCGCCGATCGAAATGCCGCGGCGGCGCTTCGCCTTCACCCGCATGCACGGCCTCAGCCTTCTCCTGCTCGTCGAGCTCGGCGGCCTGGGCGTGATGGTGCCCGGCTATCTCGATCCCAGCAGCCTGCTCGATACGTCGCGAACCTTCATCGAGACCGGCATCCTGGCGCTCGGCATGACGTTCGTGATCGTGTCCGGCGGCATCGATCTGTCCGTCGCCTCGCTCCTCGCCCTGGTCTCGGTGGTGATCGGCCTGTCCTACCAGGCCGGACTGCCGCTCCCCGCCGCCATGCTGCTGGGTATCGCGACGGGGATCGCGGGCGGCCTCTTCAACGGCGCCGTCGTCGCCTATCTTGGCCTGCACCCTTTTGTCGTGACGCTCGCCACGATGGCCATCTACCGGGGGGGCGCCTACGCCATCTCCAACGCGGCCGCGGTGTCCGATTTTCCGACCTGGTTCACGAGCATCGGCCAATCCTACTTCGCGGGCGGCCTCGTGCCGGCGCAACTACCGGTCCTGGTGATCGCGGCGCTTGCCTGCTGGCTGCTGCTCGACCGCACGATCTTCGGCCGCCGCGTCTACGGCATCGGCGCGAACGAGCTCGCGACCCGCTTTTCCGGCGTCCCCGTCGAGCGCGTGAAGCTCGCGACCTACGGCCTCATGGGAGGCCTCGTCGCGATCGCCGCCATCATCCAGACCGCCCGAGTCTCGACGGCACGCGCCAACGCCTCGATGGGGCTGGAGCTGCCGGTCATCGCCATGGTGGTACTGGGAGGCACGAAGATCACCGGTGGTGCCGGGACCATCCCCGGCACTGTCCTCGGTGTCCTCGTGCTCGCCTACCTGCAGGACGGGCTGGTGTCCGCTGGCGTCCGCAACGACTGGGGGCTCGTCATCGTGGGCGGTTTCCTGATCCTGGGCGTGCTGGCCAACGAGTTCTTCCGACGCCCGCCCCGCTGAGGCGAAGCGCGGATTTCAGATCCCGCCCTTGAGGCGGGCCGTCGCTCCGGCGGTTTCGACCGGAAACAAAGGTTGGGAGGACATACACATGCCACACGACGAACAACGCCCGTCAGGGCTTCTCGATCCCACCCGTCGTCAGGCCCTGATGGGCCTGGGCGGCGGCCTGCTGGCCGGCACGTCCGGCCTGCTGAGCGGTCCGGCCTTCGCGGCCAGCCAGACGGTCGCCTTCGTGCCGAAATTCACGAGCGATCCCTACTTCGTCTCGGCGAACCAGGGCGCCCAGGAAGCCGGCAAGGAACTCGGTCTGACTGTCCAATATAACGGGCCCGTGGACGCCAATGTGGCCGGGCAAGTCGACATCGTCGACCGTCTCGTGCGCAGCCACGTCGATGCGATCTCGATCTGCGCGCTCGACCCCACCGCGCTCGCGCCCTCGCTGATGCGCGCGCGGCAGAAGGGCATCAAGGTCAATACCTGGGATGCCGACGTGAAATCGGATGCCCGCCAGGTCTTCCTCAACCAGGCCTCCTACGACGCCATCGGCGAGACGATCGCCGACATCATGGCCAAGGGCGCCGGCACGTCCGGCGACTTCCTGATGGTGACGGGCTCGCTGACGGCCTCCAACATGCTGGCGTGGATGAAGGCCATCACGGACACGGTGGCCAAGAAGTATCCCGACATGCACATCAAGACGACGCTGCTCGGCGAACAAGACATCGAGAAGGGCAAGAACGTCACCCTGAACTACCTGCGCGCCAACCCCGACACCAAGGGCGTGTTCACGGTGGACGGCATCGCAGAGGTCAGCGTGGCCGAGGCGGTGAAGCAGCTCGGGATGTCCGGCAAGATCACCATCGCCGGGATTGGCGTCCCCAATTCGATCCGTCCCTACGTCAAGGACGGCATCATAAACGACGCGGTGCTGTGGAGCCCGGTCGATATCGGCTATGCGGCCCTCTACATCACCAAGGCGCAGCTGGACGGCACCCTCGACCCGGCTAAGGGAGTCGTGAAGGCCGGGCGCCTCGGCGACCTCAAGTTCACGGCCAAGGACGAGGTCCTGCTCGGGCCGCCGTTGGTCTTCAACAAGGACAACATCGACAAGTACAACTTCTGAAGATCAGGCCCGGCCCGTCGCGCCGGGCCTCCGAAGGTCGTCAGCTCCTGGGTGGCCTTCGGCGCCGTCACGCGCGTCCCCTGTTCCAGCCCCGGCCAGCATCGCCGAAAGCCTTCCAGCCCGTCTCTGTCACGGCGACCGTGTCCTCCAGCTTGATGAAGCCGCGACGCGGATGCAACAGCGTAGTCTCGATCGAAAGGACCATGCCCGCCTCGAGCGGGCGGTCGGCATGATAGGCTTCGTAGGGCACGGCCGAACGCGATGTCAGCCACGGGGCCTCGTGGCTGACGATGCCCATGCCGTGTGCCACGAAATCGAGCCTATTCCGATGAGCCGAGCGCGCTACCAGCGCCTCGGGTTCGACGAAGACGTCCGCGCCCCGCGCCCCGGCGCGGACGGATTTGCGGGCCGCCATCTGAATCATGTCGATCTCGGCCAGCAAGTCTTCGAGCTCCGCGTCGGCCTCGCCCAGAACCGCCATGCGGCAGAGATCGCCGATATAGCCCCTGACATTGCCCCCGGAATCCAGCGACAGTACATCCCCATCTCGCCAGGCCTGTCCCGAGGGCGCACGACTGAACGACTGCCCCATGGTGATCAGGCAGTAGTCGAACGTGACGCCCCGGGCTGCCTCCTCCACGCGCAGGGCGTCAGCGATGTCGGCCTTGGTGGCTCCCGCCCCGTGGTGGTCGATGACCGCGAGCATGGCGTCGACGACCTTCATCGAGGCGTCCTCGAGCATCTTCAATTCCCCCGGCGTCTTGACGGCCCGGAGCAGTTCGAGGGGCAGCGTCGCGGACGCGAAGGACGCTTCCTGCAGGCCATCGCGCAGCACGTCGTAAGCGTCCACCGGCAAGAAGCTCGTCTCGATCCCAATTCGCCGGACGTGGGGCGCGTAGCCGCGCAACGTGGCCGCGGCCGTCGCGGCCGTCTGGCGCGACGTCATATTGCCGAAATGCGTGTTGCCCACCCAGAATTTACCAAGTTCGCGCTCGTAGTCCTCCATCGGACTGGCGATATAGGTCGTCTCCTGCGGCCGTCCCCTGATGTAGACGAGACAGGGCAGGTAGCGGCTGAGTCCGTGGGCGTCCATGTTGGCGTAGAAGAAGTACCGGTAGCCGCCCAGCATGTATTGGATGTTGTGCTTGGAGGTCACCAGCACGGCATCGAGCCCAGCCTTGTCCAGCAGCCCGTCCAGCCGGACAGTGTTGAACGGCATGGTAGCAGGTGTCATCGCCGCGACGGGCTATATCTCGGACCGGCTTGTCGTCACCATGGCGTGTCTCCATCGTTACCGATTCCCGGCGCAAATGGATCAGATCACCCAGCCGCGATCCTGGAAAATTTCGATTACCCGTTTCACCCTCTTGTGCAGCCGCTCGCAGCTCATCGAGAAGCGGGCCGATGACGTGGTGGCGTGGTCTTCCTCGCCTCCCGCGCGCCGCCCTGATGGCGGGATCTGCGCTGATGCTCGACGGCGGCTGGACGAGCACGAGCTGACTTTACCTATTTCCCTTTAATCGCGGACGGACCTCATGAACAACCAGAAGAAAGTCCTCGTCATCCAGCACATCGCCCGACCGGCGCTGGACCTGCTCGCGGCGCGCGACGACATCGAGTTCCAGGTGCTGACCGACACCAGCGCGGCCAGCATCGCGGCCCATGTGGGTGACGTCGATGCGATCACCATCCGGGACGCGCCGTTGCCGGCCAAGGCGCTCGCGGAAGCCCGCAAGCTCAAGATCATATCGCGCCACGGTGTCGGATACGACAACGTGCCGCTCGCCTTCTGCACGGAGCGCAAGATCCCGGTGACGATCATCGGCGACGTCAATGCCGTGTCGGTCGCCGAGCACACCCTGTTCCTGATGCTAGCGGTCGCCAAGAACGGCGCGGTGTTCGATCGTGCGGTGCGGGCGGGCGATTTCGGCGTTCGCAGCCGGAAGACCACGGTCGAACTGCGCGGGAAAACCCTGCTGCTCGTCGGCTATGGCCGCATCGGCCAGGAATTCGCGGCCCGCGCACGCCCGCTCGGCTTGGCGATCACGGCCTTCGACCCTTTCGTTGACCGAACCCGTTTCGCCGAGGTCCGCTTCTACGACTCCCTGCACGAGGCCCTGAAGCAGGCCGACGTCGTGTCGCTCCACGTGCCGCTCGCCGAGAAGACGCGCAACCTCATCGATGCCAGGGCGCTGGAATGCATGAAGCCGGGCTCGATCCTGCTCAACGCTGCGCGGGGCGGCCTCATCGACGAGGCCGCGCTGATCGTCGCCCTGGAGACAGGCCGCCTGCACGGAGTAGGCCTCGACGTGTTCTCGCGCGAACCGCTGCCCGTCGACGATCCGCTGCTGGCCCGCGAGGACATTGTGTTCAGCCCGCATTGTGCAGCCCTCACCGCCGAATGCCTCGTCGACATGGGAAAGGCCACCGTGCGCAACGTGCTCGCCGCTTTCGACGGGACACTGGACCCAGCCTTGGTGGTCAACCGCGCCGTTCTACGCTGAACAGCGGCGCTGCGAACGGGATCCCAATCCCAGCGCGCCAGCTCGCCACTGGACGGGTCAGCGTCTACCGGTTGCTTTAGACCGTTACGCAACCAAACGTAGGTCATGCAGACCGGCGACGAGCTTATGAGGTAGCTGGGTGCATTTGCCGGCATGCAAGAAGTCATTTTGCCGCGCGGAATACATGCCTTTCGCAAGGACAAAGGCTGTTTTCAAGATTGGTCCGCAACTCGCTGAATGACCTAGCCCGCTTAATTCAGCCCGGCAGTGGCCAGGTTGGCGGTTCTGCGCGGAATGCTGCGGAGTGATGAGCGGGCAAGCGTCGTCCGCGCCGCGGCGGGCGGCGGTGGGATCGGGCTGGTTTTGGACTATAAGGGCGTTGTGGGAGGGGTTCGATGGCGGGGCGTGACGAGCCCCGTCGCTCACGTCGCGAGGCGCGGGATGCGGCCGAGGACGAGGTGCAAGCCTTGGCCGCCTGACCCAAACCAAACGGCCTCCGGCAACCCGGGGCGGTTCACTACGACCAGCGCCGCTTTCTGCGCCCGAATGGATCTATGACAGCCTCTATTGCGCTCGCGGCCAGGCCGAGAACCTGATCAAGCTGCACAGGACGCAGCTTTTCTCCGACCCCGCCGCCTGCCGCTCCGCCAACCGGATGCGCCTCGTGCCGCACACGGCGGCCTATTGGCTGATGCTCGCGGTGCGCGACACGATCCCGAAGATCCGCGATCCGGCCAAGGCCGAGTTCGCCACGCCGCGCCTCATGCGCGTTCGAGTGCTGTTCGACTCACTTGATCAACCGCGGTGCGCCGGTGGTAGCGGCCGATTCGCTGAGGCCGTACTTGGTCAGCAGCTTGCCGATCGTACCATCTTTGTGCATCTGTTTGATGTTCTTGTCGAACGTTTTGTGCAGGCCTTCGTTGTCCTTGGTCATCGGAAAGGTGCCCTGGCCCGCTTCCTGGCTCGCGGCTACGCGCGGATCGGGCTTGATGCCCACGATCTTTATCCCTTGAAGCTGCCCCTGCTGCTGCGCCACGACGCCGATCGACTCGCCGTCGACGCCGAGGTCCACCCGGCCAGCCATCAAATCCTGCTGCATGGAGACGGAGGTTTGGTAGAGCTTCAGCTTATCCCCAAACACCTTCTTCATGTCGCCGTTCCACAGGTTCCCGGATGTACTGCCGATGAGCTTGCCGTCCATCCGGCTGATCGCATCGTAGCCTTCCTTCGAGTAGACGGCCATCTGGTCGATGTAGAGCGGGGCCGAGAGATAAAAGACGCGGGCGCGCTCGGCCGTCCGGTACCAGTCTCCGGTCGTGGTGTCGGCCTTCTTGCTGAGCACATATTGGATGCCGGAGCCACCGTCGGCGACGATCGGCTTGACCTTCAGGCACTCGACCTTGGCGATCTCGGCGATGATGTCACCGTGGATCCCGACAAGCACGCCCTCAGCATTGATCAGCGAGTAGGGCGCGTAGGTCGAAGCGCCGACGGAGATGGAGCCCGGCTCGACCGTGGTGAAGGTATGCTTGGGCGTGCAGCTCTGTGCCTGGGCCGTCGCAGGGAGACCTGCCAGAAGCAGGGCCGTGGTCATGATGCGGAGAGATATCATCGGTGTTCCTTTCGGGGTGAAGGGTCAACGGAGCGCATAGGCCCCGGCCCGGTGCTCGACATAGGAGACGAGGAACGAGGCGGGCACGCAGATGGCGACATAGAACAGTCCCGCGGTCGCCAGCGCGGGAAAGTAGAAAAATGTATTGGTGCCGATCTCATAGGCACGGCTGATGAGTTCGGGTAGCGCGATGGTGAAGCAAAGCGAGGACGCCTGAAACACCAGGATCGAGAAGCCGAGCAACGCCGGTACGGCCACGCGGAGGCCTTGGGGCAGGATCACATAGCGCAGCCCGTCCATCGTGGAGAGGCCGAGGGCGCTCACGGCTTCCTTGTGGCCGCTCGGCACCGAGTCGAGACCGGCGCGGATGATTTCGCTCGTGTAGGCGCCGGTGGACCAGCCAAGTGCGATCGTCGCGGAAACGAACGATGTGAGCGGCAGGCCGACCGACGGCAGTCCGAAATAGATGAACTGAAGCAGCACGAGGGCCGGCGCCCCGCGGCCGACCTCGACGATGCCGAGGCAGATCAGGCGCAGGAGCCTGGCTCTCGCCTGAACGCCGAGCGCCAGGGCAAGGCCGAGCGGCAATCCCACAGCCAAGGACGCGATGGTCACCCGGATGCTGAGGACGAACCCCGACCAGAGATCCGGCAGCCATGACCGGAAATCGTCCCAGGTGGCACCCTGGAGCAGCGTGTTCATCGGGCCACCTTGGCGCGGAGATAGAGATCGGCGCGCCGGGACAGCCAGGCGACGGGCAAGCTGAGGAGGATGTAGATAAGCCCCACCATGCCGAAGACCTTGAGGCCCTGAAACGTTTCCTGCGTGAGGCGTGCGCCCTGGTAGGCGAGTTCGGGCACGCCGATCGTCGAGGCGATGGCGGTGTCCTTCATGAGCCCGATGGCGTAGGTGGCCGACGACGGCAGCGCGACACGGAACATCTGCGGCGCGATGACATCGCGGAATGTGTGGGCACGCCCGAGATTGAGCGCTTGGGCGGCTTCCCACTGGCCGTGGTGGATCGAGATCAGGCCGCCGCGATAGATCTCCGCCATGTTGGTGGCCGCGATGAGCCCAAGCCCGATCAGGGCCGCGGTCAGCGGGCTCATGCTGAACGTGCCCGAGCCGATACCGAAGAAGATGATGAAAAGCCACACGAGCGGCGGTACCGCGCGAACCAGGCTGATCAACGCGATGGTGACGAGGCGAACTGGAAGATCGCGCGAGTTGCGTCCCAACATGATGGGATAGCCCAGCACGCAGCCGATCAGAAGCGCCACGACCGTGATGAGGATCGTCCAGGGCAACCCGCGCAGGATGAGGCCGAGCTGGTAGAGCATCAGCGTTCGTTCACGGCGCGCAGGAACTGCTTGGCGCGCGCCGATTGCGGATTGCGGATCACGTCCCGGCTCGGGCCATATTCGAGGATGCGTCCTTCGGCCATGATGGCGACGTGATCGGAAACATACTCGGCGAAGCTCATTTCGTAGGTGACGACGATCATGGTCATGCCGCTCCTCGCGAGCTCGCGCATGACGGCGAGCACTTCGAGGCCGAGCTCGGGGTCGAGCGCGGAGGTGGGCTCGTCGAACAGCATCACCTTGGGATCGAGCGCGAGCGCGCGGGCGATGGCGATGCGCTGCTGCTGCCCGCCCGAGCAGCGGATCGGATATTGTGCCGCCTTGTCGACGAGACCGACCCGGCTCAGCAGCTGCATCGCGATCGCCTCGGCCTCGGCCGGTTTGCGGCCGAGCACCCGCTCCTGCGCAAGCGTGATGTTGCGCAGGACCGTCAAGTGCGGAAACAGGTTGAAGGACTGAAACACCATCCCGAGATTGCGGCGCAATGCACGCAGGTCGCGCCGTGCCGCCGGCGTCTCGCCCTCAAGCGTTACATCTCCAACCGTGACGGTGCCTTTGTTGGGTGGCTCGATATAGTTGATGCAGCGGAGCAGCGTGCTCTTGCCTGATCCGCTCGGCCCGATGATCGCCAAAACATCACCGGAGTGAACCGACAGACTGACGTCGTGCAGGACCGTGTGGGCCCCGTAGCTTTTGGAAATGTGTTCCAGCTTGACATAGGGCATGTTCGGCAGAGCCAAGGGTGCCTCTCTTGTGACCTGATGTCCGACGATCTTGAGCTGTTGAGGCATCCGACTTGCTCTATTGTTGCGGCGGGTGCTTGCAGGCGAAAAACGATCTTCAGGTGCGATGCCCTTTGACGCGTCAACTCGCCAAGACAGGCCAGCGAGGTCGATCGGGGTGGGCCATCTCTTCGGAGGTAGCGTAAGCCATGACCGACGAAGACCCGCATTCGCAGCTTGAGCTATGCAGGAAACAGGCCAGCGAGATCGCGCTGGCCTTGGTCGGTCCTGCAAACCCGCAATGGTCCGCTTTACGGAGGTCGGGATCCGCTTGTGGCCGGATCGAACACAAGCCTGGGGGGAAATGGATTCGTGAGCGATGCCGACACTCCGCCGCACCGGGACGGATGCTGGAAGCAGCGTCGGGCGGCTCACCCTTCCCACCCTTGATCCGCCAAGACGGCCGTGAGCCGCTGGGTTTCCGCAACGAGAGAGGCGGACGGCGCCTCGAACGCCGGGCGCGGCGTCAGGCAGGTTGAGCGGGTCACATGCGCCTCCCTGGTCGAAAGGTCAGGCTCGATATGGACCAATACCACGGCGGTCCTACAAGGCGCAGTTTGACATGCGATGTAATGGCCGACGACCTCGACGCGACCTGCGCTCCGCTTGAGGATCGGCCTGCGGTCGGGTTGCAGCGACGTCACCGGGCGGCCGCTTCCGCGAGAGGTCCGCTTGCGCTCACGTCGTTGCGCCCGTCGTCGAGAGACCAGACCGTTGTGGCGGCATCCTGCACGGCTTCCGTCACGCCGCGCGGCAGCTTGGCGTCGCCGATGAGGCGAGCGTCGATCCGCGCCGCCCTCAATGGGTCGAGCAAAACATTGTGGCTCACCACGCGGCTCAGGGACACCACGGCGTCGACGCCATGCACGGGCGGCCGGGGCTCGCCGAACACCCCCTGGAGAATGGCCTCGTGACCCTGCATCCCGATCACCTTGGCGCGGTCGATGATGGTCACGCCATGGCCTGCGAGCGCGCGGAGCAGCGAATAGGCCGTGGTCAATCCCTCGCCTTCGGCCGGATGCAGCATGGAGGTCACGAATGTCACCTTGTGCCACGACTGCGCGAGGCGCTCCGCCGTCAGCATGCCCGGAAGGCGACCCATTTCGTCGTAGACGAGTACATGCCCGCCCCCCATCGGCGCCTCGTAGGGCCCGTAGCTTGGTACCGGTCCGGCCTGGAGCACCGGCGACGGCAGAGACGTCGACCCGGTCGCGAGCAGAACCACCGACGGCTGCAAGGCCCGTAGACCCTCGACCGTTGCTTGCGTGCCGATTCGAACCCGCACACCGAGGCGGTCGAGTTCATCGCCCCACCAGCCGATGATCCGCTTGAATTCCTGGCGCGACGGCGTGTCCGACCATCGCGCCATCTGGCCGCCGAGCATGTCGCCGGACTCGATGAGGGTCGTCTCGAAGGCACGCAGTGCGAGGCGGCGCGCCGCCTCGAGTCCCGCAGGGCCGGCACCAACCACCACGGCCGGCCGTGACGCATAGATCGGCCGGTCGAGCGTCTCGGGCATGCGCCCGATCTCCGGGTTCACCATGCAGGTCAGGGACTTGTGGTCCATCAGGGCGTTGATGCAGACGTTCGCGCCGACACACGGGCGCACCGTCTTGGGCGCCCCGCTTCTGGCCTTCGGCAGCAAGCGAGGGTCCGCCACATGGGCGCGGACCATGCCGACCAGATCAGCGTCGCCCCTCGCCAGGATCTCCTCGGCAAGATCTGCGGTCGTTATGCGCCCCACCGTGGCGACGGGAACGTCAACACCCTGTTTCACGATGCGCGACAGATGGCGGAAGGCGCCGAAGGGCGCCGGCGTCGGCGGCCAGTGGTCGACGCGGGCCATCTTGCGGGTGTTGTTGCCGGCGGTGACGCTGACGTAATCGACGGTGTCGGTGGCGACGAGCCGCTGGGCGATGGCGACGGCTTCGACGGCATCGATGCCGCCGTCCACCATTTCGTCACCGGGAATGCGAATGCCGATGATCCGGTCTTCGCCCAGGGCCTCGCGCACGGCGACCAAGATCTGGCGAGGGAACAAGGTGCGGCCCTCACGGTCGCCGCCGAACCCATCCTGCCGCCGGTTCATCAGGGGCGACAGGAAGCTGGCCAAGAGCATGCCGTGCGCCATGCTCACCTCGACCCCGTCGAGATCCCCCTCGCGGCAGCGCGAGGCGGCGGCGCGGTAGAGTTCAGCGATCTCGGCCAGCTCCGTGGCAGTCGCTTCGCGCGACATGCGCTGTGTCAGCTCGGAATGCTCCCAGGATGCCGACACGATCGCCTCGCCTGCCGTCTCCATAGCACCCACATGGACGAGCTGCGCCAGCATCAGGCCGCCTTCCTCGTGCACCGCCTTGGCGAGATTGCGGTAGCCCGGGACGATGCGGTCATCGATGTTGATGAGGGTCCGCCCGTCGGCCCAGACCTCCGACCACATCACCGGGGTCGCGCCCGTGATCTGCATCCCGAGCCCCGCCCTGGCGCGCTGGCGGTGGTAGTCGATATAACGT